>JAJYAB010000110.1 GCA_021779775.1 Actinomycetes bacterium | reverse complement strand
GTGCCGGTGCCGGTGCCGGTGCCGTCGGCCATCATTTCCCGGTCATTTCCCGGTCAGCCGGCTGACCACCGGAGCGAACACGTCGAGCTCCGCCTCGTGCACGACGATGTAGCTGAAGCCCCACCGGGCCCGGCGCGCTTCGAGCGTGTCGGCGATCTGCTCCACCGTGCCGACCAGGGCCACCGGAGTCTGGGCAGCCTCCGCCGGAGTCATCGAGAACATCGGTGCCAGCTCGTCGATGACCCGCTGGCCGTCCGGCACGACGCGCACGACGAACGTCAGGCACTGCAGCTCGATCTGCTCCATGCGGTCCCCGGCAGCCTGACGGATCCATTGCAGGCGCCGGTCGTATGCCTCAGGGACGGCGGACGCGATCGCCTCGGGGCCGATGACCCCGGGGGTGAGCCGCGGGTTCACGCCGACGATGTCGGCTTCGCGACCCGCCAGGGCCAGCACCCGGGGGCTGCCCCCCCCGATCATGATCGGCGGGGTGTGCGACGCGGACGGCGCCGGGTAGCCCGACGCACCAGCCAGCCGGTAGTGCGGTCCGCTGGCGCTGGTCGTGCCTGAGCGGAGCAGTCCCTTCACCACCACGACCGATTCGGCCAGCCGCTCGACCCGCATGCCGGGGTCGTCGAGGACGATGCCGGCCTGCTCGTAGTCCGACGTCATCCAGCCGGCCCCCATGCCCAGCTCGAAGCGACCCTCTGAGAGCAGGTCCAAGGTGGCCGCCTCGCGCGCGACGAGCACCGGATGCCGGTAGTCGTTTCCGAGGACCAACGTGCCCACGCGCAACGCGGTGGTGCACTCGGCGGCTACCGTCAGCGCGACGAACGGCGACCACTGCTCGTCGAGATGGTCGGGCATGAGCAGCGTGCTGTACCCGAGATCCTCCGCCTTACGGGCCAACGCCCGCCACTCGTGTCCCGACGCGGCACGCGACAGCTGGACGGCGAACCGGAAACGATGCATTGACCGAGCCTACGGCGCCTCGCGTTTACGCTGGTGCCCATGACGGTCGCCGGGTGGAACCTCCAGAGCTGGCAGCACTGCCCTGCTGCACAGCAGCCGGCGTGGCCAGACGACGCCCATCTCGGACGGGTGGTCAAGGAGCTGGCCGCCATGCCGCCCCTGGTGTTCGCCGGGGAAGCACGCCGGTTGACGCAGCAGTTGGGGGAGGTGGCGCACGGACGGGCGTTCCTGCTGCAGGCCGGCGACTGCGCCGAGTCGTTCGCCGAGTTCTCCGCCGACTCCATCCGCGACAAGCTGAAGGTGATCCTGCAGATGGCCGTCGTGCTCACCTACGGAGCCGGGGTTCCTGTGGTGAAGATCGGCCGCATGGCTGGCCAGTACGCGAAGCCGAGGTCGTCGGTCACCGAGCAGGTCGGCGGGGTGGAGCTCGACGTCTTCCGGGGCCACATGGTCAACAGCGATGCCCCCGATGCCGAGGCGCGCCGGCCGGACCCGGCACGCCTGGTCACCGCGTACCAGCAGTCGGCAGCCACGCTCAACCTGATCCGCGCCTTCACCATGGGTGGCTTCGCCGACCTCTCGCACGTCCACGCGTGGAACCAGCAGTTCGTCGCGTCGTCCGACGCTGGCCGGCGCTACGAGCAGATCGCCGGTGAGATCGACCGGGCGCTCCGGTTCATGGCGGCGTGCGGGATCGACCTGGCTGCCGAGGCGACCCTTCACCAGGTCGCGTTCTCCACCAGCCACGAAGCGCTCATCTTGGAGTACGAGGAGGCCCTTACCCGCCAGGACTCCCTCACCGGCGACTGGTACGACTGCTCGGCCCACATGCTGTGGATCGGCGAGCGAACACGGCAGCTCGACGGCGCCCATGTGGAGTTCCTTTCCGGCGTCCGGAACCCGATCGGCCTGAAGGTGGGCCCGTCGATGACACCCGACGAGCTGCTGGCGCTGTGCGAGCGGCTGGATCCTGAACGGGCACCGGGTCGGCTGACCCTGATCAGCCGGATGGGGGTCAAGCGGGTAGGAGATGTCCTGCCGCCGCTCCTCGAGGCGGTCCGCTGCGCGGGACACGTGGTCGTCTGGGCGTGCGATCCCATGCACGGCAACACTTTCCTCAGCAATGGCCGCAAGACGCGGCGCTTCGATGACATCCTGGGTGAGCTCCGCGGGTTCTTCGGCGCCCACCGACAGGCCGGAACCTGGCCGGGCGGCGTCCACGTAGAGCTCACCGGCGACGACGTCACGGAGTGCCTGGGCGGGTTCGGCGACATCGCCGAGGACCAGTTGCATCTCCGCTACACCACGACCTGCGATCCGAGGCTGAACGCTCGCCAGGCGATCGACCTGGCCTTCCGGGTCGCCGAGCTGCTGCGCGCCTGAGCCACACCGGCCAGCGGGGAACGGCACGGGTTGTCTCGGTGCGCTGCGGGACCCAGAATGGTGCGGGTCCACACCGCGCGCTCCACCACTGTCGCCTCCGACTACGCCCAGAACCCGAGGAGCCCCGATGTCTGTTCCCTGCCGTATGCCTCCGCCCCGTCGCCCAGGCGGTCCCTGGTCGGCGGTTGCCGGGACGACCCTGATCCTCGCCACCTTGGCCCTCGCCGCGATGTCGGTGCCGGGCACCGGTCGGGTCGGTGCTCCGACTGCGCCTACCGCCGCGTCCTCCTCGATACCGTCGTACTGGCTGGTGGCGAAGGACGGGGGCGTGTTCGCGTTCGGCGGCCTGCCCTTCTACGGCTCGATGGGCGGCCGACCCCTGAACGCGCCGATGGTCGCCGTCGCCGCCACGCCGGCCGGCGACGGGTACTGGGAGGCGGCGAGCGACGGTGGCGTCTTCGCCTTCGGCAACGCGGCGTTCCACGGCTCGATGGGCGGCCGACCCCTGAACGCACCCGTCGTCGGCATGGCGACCGATCCTGCCACCGGCGGGTACTGGGAGGTGGCGAGCGACGGTGGCATCTTCGCTTTCGATGCGCCGTTCCTCGGGTCGATGGGCGGCCAGCCGCTGAACCAGCCGATCGTGGCCATGGCCGCCACCCCGTCGGGCAACGGCTACTGGCTCGTGGCCTCCGACGGGGGGGTCTTCGCCTACGGCAACGCCGCGTTCCACGGGTCGATGGGCGGCCAGTACCTGGCCAAGCCCATCGTCGGCATGGCCGCCACCAGCAGCGGCAACGGCTACTGGCTGGTGGCGTCCGACGGGGGGATCTTCGCCTACGATGCCCCGTTCAACGGATCGCTCGGAGGCCAGCCGCTCAGCCGGCCGATCGCCACCATGACATCGACCGGCACCGCCGGCAACGGCGGGTACTGGATGACCGACGACAACGGTGCGGTGACCAGCTTCGGCGACGCCGGCTACTTCGGGTCGGCCCCCCAGCAGCTGAACGCCCCGGTGGTCGGGATGGCCGCGGGGCCGGGCTCCGGCGCCACCGGCAACATGGCGTACCAGTCGGGCGCCTACGGGTACGACGTCTCCCGCTACCAGTGCGGGACGCCGTACCCGTCAGACCACACGATCGGAGTGGTGCAGGTGGTCGGCGCGTCCAACGCTCCGCTCAATTCCTGCTTTC
Organism: Actinomycetes bacterium; assembly: GCA_021779775.1. Classification (GTDB taxonomy): domain Bacteria; phylum Actinomycetota; class Acidimicrobiia; order Acidimicrobiales; family UBA8190; genus JAJYAB01. The sequence continues at coordinate 2,713 of JAJYAB010000110.1, read as the reverse complement.
CCAGCGAGGTGCAGTGGGCGGGTGCCGGCCTGAACCTCTACATCTTCCTGACCTATGCGACGTCCACCTCGAACGAGCCTGGGTGCCACGGCGACCCGTCCTGCAACTACGGGTTCGCCACGGCATCACGGGCCTACCAGCTGGCGCAGAGCGCCGGAGCGGACGTCGGAGTCACGTGGTGGCTCGACGTGGAGACCAGCAACGGCTCCTGGACTCCCGATACCGGCGCCAACATCCGGATGATCCTCGGCGCGGTGGCCGGGCTGCGCGCCCAGGGCGTCAACAACGTGGGGGTGTACTCGACGTCGTACCAGTGGGGGCAGATCACCGGTGGCTACCAGGCCAAGCTGCCGCAGTGGGTGGCGGGCGCCGGATCGGCCCCGGACGCCGTCAGCTGGTGCACCTCGACCAACCGCGACAACAACCCCACCTACGGCCCGGTCAGCTTCGATGGTGGCCCCGTCTGGATGATCCAGTACCAAACCCAGCAGAACGGGAACACCTACGACGGCGACTATGCCTGCTGAACCACTCCGCCTGCTGAACCACTCCGCCTGCTGAACCACTCCGCCTGCTGAACCACTCCGCCTGCTGAACCACTCCGCCTGCTGAACCACTCCGCCTGCCTCGACCCCAGTTGACATATTTCGTCAGTGTCTCGTAGCGTGAACTCCCGTCGTCAAGGGGATGCCGGATGCCCACACGGAAACGCCAGCCGGCAGTCCCCACCGGTGGCCGCTGCTCCAGACGAAGCGGCCATGAACGTGCCGGGGTGAAAAAGACGAAGCTCCGGCGTGGAGCCACGACACATGAGCCACGACACATGAGGAGGATCTGACCATGGCCGGGATCTGCGATGGGCGGGTGGTGATCGTCACCGGGGCCGGGCGTGGGATCGGCCGGGCCCATGCGCTGCTGTTCGCTCAGGAGGGCGCGAAGGTTGTGGTCAACGATCTCGGCGGTGAGGTCGACGGCAGTGGTAGCTCGTCCGGCCCCGCTCAGGATGTGGTCGACGAGATCCACGCTATGGGCGGAGCGGCAGTGGCCAACACCGACAGCGTCTCCGACTGGGACGGGGCGCAGCGCCTCATCGGCACGGCAGTCGAGACGTTCGGAGCTCTCGACGTGCTGGTGAACAACGCCGGCATCCTGCGGGACCGGATGCTCACGAACATGACCGAGCAGGAGTGGGACGCGGTCATCGACGTGCACCTGAAAGGCACCTTCGCCACGTGCCGGTGGGCTGCCGCTCATTGGCGGGAGCGGACCAAGGCAGGCCAGCACAACGATGCTCGCATCATCAACACCAGTTCGGGGTCGGGGCTCTACGGCAACCCGGGCCAGACCAACTACGGCGCCGCCAAGGCCGGCATCGCTGCCTTCACGATCATCGCCGCCAAAGAGCTCGAGCGCTACGGCGTGACGGTGAACGCCATCGCGCCTGGAGCCCGCACGAGGATGACAGAACCACTGGGGTACGGCACGGCCGCGCCTGCGCCGGGGACGTTCGACGCCTTCGCCCCGGAGAACGTCTCCCCCGTCGTCGTCTGGCTCGCCAGCGCGGCAAGCCAGGGCGTGTCCGGTCGGGTGTTCAACGTGGCTGGGGGGAACGTCAGCGTGGCCGAGGGCTGGAGCCACGGACCGGCGGCGGACAAGGGAGACCGATGGGATCCGTCCGAGCTCGACACCATCGTCCCCGACCTCGTCGCCAAAGCGGCGCCACCTACCAGCTTGTTCGCCTAGAGGAACACCACTTCCCCACCACTTCCCCACCACGTCACGCCCACAGCACTACCTCCGCCGGCACAGTCTGCCGGACCGGGGCAGGCCACCAACCAACGAGACCATGCACCCGCATGGCACATATGGAGGAACACCATGCCCACCGCCGTCATCGTCGACGTCGTCCGCACCCCTCTCGGCAAGCGCAACGGCGCGCTGAAAGACTGTCACCCGGTCGATCTGGCCGCTACCACGATGAAAGCCCTGGTGGAACGTAACGATCTCGACCCGGCCACTATCGACGACGTCATCATGGGCTGTGTCATGCAGGTCGGCGAACAGGCGGCCAACCTCGCTCGAAACGCCATCTTGACCGCAGGGTTCCCGGAGTCGGTGCCCGGGACGACCGTGGACCGCCAGTGCGGAAGCTCCCAGCAGGCCGCCCACTTCGCGGCCCAGGGCGTCATGGCCGGTGCGTACGACATCGTCATCGCCGCCGGTTCCGAGTCCATGACACGCGTCCCCATGGGCGCATCCCTCGCCAGCTCCGGCGTGCCGTTCACGAAGGCCATGGGCGAGCGGTACGCCGACCAAGGCGGCATGGTCATGCAGGGCATATCCGCCGAGCTGATCGCCGACAAGTGGTCGCTCACCCGACAGGAGCTCGACGCGTTCAGCGCCCAGAGCCACCAGCGGGCGGCACGGGCCCGGACAGAGGGCCGCTACGACCGCGAGATCGTTCCGGTGACCACTCCTGACGGCACCCAGGTGACGCAGGACGAGGGAATTCGCCCCGATTCCAGCGTGGAGTCACTGGCCAAGCTCAAGCCGGCGTTCAAGCCCGACGGGTGCGTCACAGCCGCCAACTCCTCTCAGATCACCGACGGTGCGGCAGCCGTCTTGATCATGAGCGAGGAGCGCGCCAACCAGCTCGGTCTCACCCCCCGTGCCCGGTTCCACGCGTTCGCGGTGACCGGCTTGGACCCGATCA
>JAJYAB010000109.1 GCA_021779775.1 Actinomycetes bacterium | reverse complement strand
CGCCTGCACGACCGCGGTGGCGATGGCGCTGGTCGCCGTCGTGGCCAGGCTCGGCCGTCAGCTTCGCCAGATGGAGCGACTGATGACCGAGCTGCGCGCCGAGACGGTGCCGCTGGTACGCCAAGTTCGGATCGTGGCCGACCAGGCGGCCAGCGAGATGCAGCGGGTCGGCGACGTCCTCGGATCGGCGGAGGCGGTGTCGGCCACCGTCGACTCGGCCTCGCGGCTGGCCTACCGGGCGTTCGCCAATCCCGTGGTGAAGGTCGTGGCCTACGGCACCGGGCTGCGCGGCGCTATGCGGCGACTGTTCGGGCGCCCACTTCCCGAGAGTCGGGCACCGTGACCCGGCGGATCCTGTGGCTCGGTACCGGTGTTGTCCTGGGGGTGTCCGGCACGGTGTGGGGCCGGCGAAAGGCCCAGGCCTTGGCCGAGCGGTGGCGGCCGGCGCGAGCGGTCCCGAACGCGGCGGCGCTGGCGGGCAGGCAGGCGCGCCGGGCAGCGGGCCATGTGCGCGTCGCCGTAGCGGCCGGACAGGCCGATGCCCGTCGCCGGGAGGACGAGCTCCGCCAGAAGATGCGGCCCGGGGCCTGACGGATGCGGGTGGTGGGTGTCGACCTGGGCGAGCGCCGCATCGGCATCGCGGTGTCGGACTCCCGTGGCTGCCTCGCCTCGCCGCGCACGACCATCGTGCGCCATGGTGATCGGGCTGCCGATCGCCGCGCCCTCGTGGATCTGGTGGAGCAGGAGCAGGCGGGCCATGTCGTGGTGGGCTTGCCGATCGGCCTCGATGGCCACTACGGGCCGGCCGCCCGTTCGGCTCTCGCCGAGGTGGACGTGCTGCGGCCGATGCTCGAAGCTGTGGGCGCGACGGTGGAGCTGTGCGACGAGCGCCTGACGACGGTGCAGGCGCATCGGAACCTGCGAGACGCCGGCCGGTCGAGCCACCAGCGGCGACGCATCGTGGACCAAGCGGCTGCCGCGGTGCTCCTGCAGACGTGGCTCGATGCGGGCCGGGGCAACCGTGACTGATCTCGGCGGGGGTGAGGGTCTCGGCGGGGGTGAGGGGCACCCGACCGACCCCCACGGCGTCCGCGGCGTGATCACCTCCGGCGAGCGTTCGGAGGGATCTGTGCCTGACATGGCGGTCGAGCCATCGAGCCGCCGGGGCCGGCTGCACATTACCCGACGCCGGGGCCGGCTGGTCGTGGCTGCCATCATCGCCGTTCTGATTGCCGTCGTGGTGCTCGGCGGGGTCTGGTACGAGGGGGCAGCGTCCGGGGGGACCCCCGGCCCGGCTGTGGTCGTGAACGTGGCTCGAGGTTCGTCGTTTGCCACGGTGACCGCCACGTTGTCACGCGACCAGATCATCGGTTCCTCATGGGCGTTCCGGCTCTACACATTCCTGCACGGGGCCCCTACGGTACGCCCGGGGGGTTACCTGATCCACCAGCGCGCCAGCTTCGCCAGCATCCGGGCGGCGCTGGCGGCCGGGCCGGACGTCTTCTCCCTGGCGGTGCTCCCCGGCACCACGATGCGCGAGCTCGCGGCAAAGGTCGGCACATTGCCCCACCGCACGGCGGCGATGTTCTCCGGGCTCGCCACGTCAGGGTTGCTGCACAGCGCCTGGCAGCCGCCAGGGTCCACCAACCTCGACGGCCTCCTCGGGCTGGGCACCTACCTGGTGCTGCCCGGGGAGACCGACATCCAGATCCTGCAGCCCATGTTGGACCAGTTCGACGCTCAGGCGACATCAGCCGGCCTGGCATCCGGTGCCGCTGCTCTCGGCATCACGCCTTACCAGGCGGTGATCGTCGCGTCGATCGTGCAGAAGGAGGCATTCTCCAGCGGCATCAGCACCGCAGCGGGCGTGGCCAACGCTGGCAAGGTCGCTCGGGTCATCTACAACCGGTTGGCCCGGGGCATGCCGCTCCAGATGGACTCGACCGTGCTGTACGCGCTGGGCCGCGACGGTGGAGGCGTCAGCCGGTCCGACCTCCACACCGTCAGCCCGTACAACACCTACCACCAGGTCGGCCTGACTCCCACCCCGATCTGCTTCCCGTCGGCGGATGCGGTGCAGGCCGCCCTGCACCCGGTGCCCGGATCCTGGCTGTATTTCCAGCTGACGGCGCCTGACGGGACGGAGACGTTCTCCACCGACATGCAGGGCCAGCTGGCCGCTGAGGCGCTGGCCAGGTCACGAGGGCTCCCGTGACGGGGGCAGGCATGACGGCGGGAGGGTGGCGTTGCTCGCCCGGCTGGCCGTCGGCGGCATCACCCGTCGTGGGGGTGATCGGCGACCCCGTGGCCCATTCGCTCTCCCCGCGGCTCCATCAGGCGGCCTTCGACGCCCTTGGGCTCGACTGGGTGTCGGTCGCCTTCGCCGTAGCGGACCGGAAGACCGTGGCAGCGCTCGACGCGGTCCGCGCCCTCGGGTTGCGGGGCCTGTCGGTGACCATGCCCCATAAGACGGCGGCGGCCGCCGCCGTCGACGAGTGCACGCCGGCGGCGGCTCGACTCGGGGCGGTGAACTGCATCACACGTCGGGGGGAACGGCTCGTCGGGGACTCGACCGACGGCCCAGGGTTCGTCCAGGCGTTACGGCGCCAGATCGGTTTCGATCCCGCTGGCCGCACCTGCGCGGTGCTGGGCGCCGGGGGCGCGGCACGTGCGGTGGTGCTCGCCCTGGCCGACGCCGGGGCGGCCCGGGTCGTGGTCGTCAACCGGTCCCGCCAGCGCGCCGGCCAGGCTGCCGCACTGGCCGGCGCGACAGGCACGGTCGGCAGCTCCGACGAGATCGCCGGAGCCGACCTGGTGGTCAACGCGACACCCCTCGGCATGGCGGGAACCGCCAGCACGGCAATCCCCGTGGAGCCCGGACGCCTGAGCCCCGGCCAGGTAGTGGCCGACCTCGTCTACGCTCCGGCGATCACCCCGCTGCTGGCGGCAGCCGCCGAACGGGGGGCGACCACCGTCGGCGGGTTGGGCATGCTGGTGCACCAGGCGGCGTTGGCGCTGCAACAGTGGACCGGGCAGGAAGCTCCGATCGAAGCGATGTGGGCGGCGGTGACGGAGTAGGTCCACAGAGCTTGGTCCTCGATGCGCACCGTGATCTACGCCTGGCCCGGCACCTCGAAGACACCGGCCTGACGCAGATGGCGGGCGACGGCTTCGCGCAGTGCCTGCTCGATCCGGTCCCGCTCCGCATGGGGCACCTTGATCGACACCCGGGTGGTCAACGTGTCGGCGGTGGCGTCGACGATCCCGGCCGTCTTGACGGGCTCGATGAGCGACGGTGCGTAGCGGCCGTCCTGCGCGATGCTCGCACCTGCCTGCTTCGCAGCCTGCAGCACGGTGTCCACGTCGCTGGCCGCCGGCACCACGACGTCGACAGTCGCCCGGGCCCACCCCCGGGCCTTGTTGGCCACCTTCCGGATGTCGCCGTTGGGCAGGAACCACATGGTGCCGTCGAAGCTCCGCAGACAAGTCACCCGCAGGCTGACCTCCTCGACCGTGCCCACCACGTCGTTGACGCAGACCTGGTCGCCGATGCCGAACTGGTCCTCCATGACCAACAGGAAACCGGAGAGGATGTCCTTCACCAAGCTCTGGGCACCGAAGCCCAAGGTGGCACCCAGCACCGTGGCCCCGGCCAGGAACGGGGTCAGGTTGATCCCCACCACGCCGAGCGCCGTCAGCAGCGCGATGACGACGACGACGACAGTCCACACGCTGGCGGCCATCGACGTCATGGCACTCGAACGCGAGGCCGCCCGTGGCGAGCCGGCACGCGATGCCGCCGTGCGCACCGCCGACCCGATCCACCGCCGGATGACCCGGTTGCCGAGGCGGTTGGCCACCAGGGCGAGGAGGAGCACCAACAGAAGCGCTACCGGCTTCCCGACGACGCCCTGGAGGTGGTGCGCCGTCGGGACTGGTACGCCGACCCATCGCAACAGCTCGTAGAGCCAGCCTCGGGCGCCCGTGGTGGAGGCGATCAGGGCAGGGCTGTGGTGCGCCGCGCTGGGCGAGATGGCAGCCATGGGCTCGGACAGTATCCTGGGTTGCCGAATCGTCATGGTGAGCATCCCCTACGACCACCGGCCGTCGTCGGGTCGGCACTTGGTGCTGCGTGTCGACGTCGTGCTCCTCCTCACTACCCTGGTCCTCGCGGCGGGGGGTGTCGTCATGGTCTACTCGGCCACACGCGACAAGCTGACGTTGGCCGGCCTGAACCCCCACTACTACCTGACGCGCCAGGCCGAGTTCGTGGTGCTCGGCGTCATCGCCATGACGGTGTTCGCCCTGCTCGACTACCGCTGGCTCGAGCATGCCAGCTTCCTGCTCTACGTGCTCATCACGCTGTCCCTGCTGGCCATGTTCGCCGTAGGCAAGTCGAGCCTGGGTGCCACCCGCTGGATCAACATCGGCCCGATGCAATTCCAGCCGTCGGCCTTTGCCGCCATGGTGCTGATCGTGGTGGTGGCCACGTTCTGCTCGCGGCGACCCGACGGCCTCGTGTGGCGCGACATCGTTCGGCTGCTCCTGCTGTCTGCCGTGCCCATCCTGCTGGTGGTGAAGCAGCCGGACCTCGGCTCGGGCATCATCATGTGCGTGGTGCTGCTGGTCATGATGATCGTGGCCGGCATACCCAACCGCTACCTCGTCATCCTCGTGCTGGGGGCTGTGGCGGGAGCTGTCGCCATGGTGCACTTCGGGGCTCTCAAACACTACCAGGTCCAGCGGCTCACCAGCTTCCTGAACCAGAACACGGGTACGGCGAGCACGTACAACCTCGCCCAGTCGAAGGCGGCCATCGGTTCGGGCGGCTTCTGGGGGACCGGTCTCTTCCGGGGTCCGCAGACCAACCTGGCTTATGTCCCCGAGCAGCAGACCGACTTCATCTTCTCCGCTGTGGGCGAGCAGCTTGGGTTCGTCGGGGCGGCCACCGTGGTGGTGCTGCTCGGCGCCGTCGTCTGGCGGGTGCAACGTGCCGCCCAGGTAGCCAGCGACCCGTTCGGCCGGCTGCTGGCCACCGGGGCGTTCACGCTCCTGGCGTTCAGCGCCTTCGAGAACGCCGGCATGACGATGGGCATCATGCCGGTGGCCGGCATACCCTTGCCGTTCCTGAGCTACGGCGGCTCGGCCACATTGGCGTTCTTTGCTGCAGTCGGCATCGCGCTGTCCGTGCAGCTCCACCGGCACCGATGACGGAGGGCTCCGCCGGGAGCGAGGGGGAGGGCGTCGAGCGGCGTCCCGTCGTCCCCGACGGCGAGGTCTGGCGGCTGGTGGCGGTGGCCGGCGTGCACTTGGAGCTGCCGAGCCAGTACCCGGAGATCGTGCTCCACGAGCAGTCGAGCCCGTTTCGCGAGCTGCGGATCCCGGTGGCGCTGGCCGACGGGTCGGCGGTGGCGGCGGCCTGGAAGGGCAGACCGACCGCTCGCCCGCTCACCCACGTCGTGTGGTGGGAGACCCTCGGGCGCCACAACGTCCGGGTCGAAGCGGTTCGCATCACCGCACGGCGAGGCGGCGTCTTCTACGCAGAGCTCGACACCATGGGGCCGAGCGGGCGCCAGGTCGTGGCCAGCCGGCCCTCCGACGCCCTCGCACTGACGCTGCGCGCTGCTCCTGCGGTGCCGGTGCTCGTCGCCGACTGGGTGTTCGCCGACCCGCCGGTGGGCTGACGCCGGCGAGTGGTGGACCCGGCGGGGGCGCGTCAGACCCTGGTGGCCGTCGCCTGGGCGGCAACGGTCGGGCGGGTCCCTTCGTCGGAGATCCGCATCAGCAGGCCGATCAGGACGTAGTTGGCCACCAGCGACGACCCCCCGTACGCCATGAACGGGAGCGTTAACCCGGTGAACGGCAGCAGGCGCGTCACCCCCGCCATGATCAAGAACGACTGCAAGCCGATGATGACGGTGAGCCCGGCGGCGGTCAGCTTGGCAAACTCCGAGCGGGCGGACTGGGCGATCCGGAGACCGGCACCGATCAGGAGCAGGTAGGCGAAGACGACCAGGCTCGATCCGAGCAGTCCCCACTCGGTGGCGATGGCGGCGAAGATCAGGTCGCTGCCCACCAGCGGCATGTAGTTCAGATGGCCGAAACCGAGTCCTGTCCCGAGCAGTCCGCCGGTCCCCATGCCGTAGATCCCTTCCATCAGCTGGCCCGTCGGGTCGGGGTGCAACCACTGGGTGATACGGGCATCGACGTGGGCGAACACCTTGCTCGCCGCGTAGGCACCGGCGGTGAAGAGGCCGAGACCGAGCACGATGTAGCGGGCCCGGCCGGTGGCGAGCCACAGC
>JAJYAB010000108.1 GCA_021779775.1 Actinomycetes bacterium | reverse complement strand
CCCGACGTCGGCCAGAGCGGCGTCCACCGCAGACTGATGGCGATCGGCCCGCACCTTCCGGGTCCGCTCCACCTGCGAGCGTTGCAGCTCCGGGTCGATCGGGAAGACCTCGGCCGGATCCGCCACGTCGTCCACGAATCGGTTCACCCCCACGACGATCTTCTCGCCAGCATCGACCGCCTTCGCATAAGCGTATGCCGCGCCTTCGATCTCGTCCTGCATGAAGCCCTGCTCGATCGCCTCGACCGCCCCGCCGAGCGCATCGACACGGTCGAGGTATGCCCGGGCGCCCTGCTCGACCTCGTCGGTCAGGGCCTCGAGGAAGTAGGACCCGGCGAGCGGGTCGACCGTGTCGACGACACCGGACTCGTAGGCCACCACCTGCTGGGTACGCAGCGCGATCTTCGCTGCACGGGTCGTCGGAAGACCAACGGCTTCGTCGAAGCCGTTGGTGTGCAGGCTCTGGGTGCCCCCGAGCACGGCCGCCAGCGCCTGCATCGTCACCCGGACGATGTTCACCTCGGGCTGCTGCGCCGTCAGCGTGGAGCCACCGGTCTGGGTGTGGAACCGCAAGAGCTTCGACCGTTCGTCCTTCGCGCCGAAGCGTGTGGTCATGATGTCTGCCCAGATCCTCCGGGCAGCCCGGAACTTCGCCACCTCCTCGAACAGGTTGTTGTGCGCGTTCCAGAAGAACGACAGGCGTGGGGCGAAGTCGTCCACGTCGAGCCCGGCGGCGACGGCTGCGTCCACGTAGGCGATGCCGTCGGCGATGGTGAAGGCGATCTCCTGCACCGCCGTCGAACCCGCCTCGCGGATGTGGTACCCGGATATGGAGATGGTGTTCCAGCTCGGCAGGTGCTCGGCGCAATAGGCGAAGGTGTCGGTGATCAGCCGCATCGACGGCCGTGGGGGATAGATATAGGTTCCCCGCGCCACGTACTCCTTCAGGATGTCGTTCTGCACGGTGCCACCGAGCTTGCGCTGGTCGACGCCGTTCTCCTCGGCCACCAGGCTGTACAGGAGGAGCAGCGTCGACGCGGTGGCGTTGATGGTCATCGAGGTCGTCACCTGGTCGAGCGGCAGACCGGCCAGCAGCAGGCGCATGTCGGCCAGCGAGTCGATGGCCACCCCGACCTTGCCGACCTCGCCTTCTGCACGGGGGTGGTCGGAGTCATATCCCATCTGCGTCGGCAGGTCGAAGGCGCACGACAGACCGGTCTGCCCCGCATCCAGTAGGAACTTGAACCGTTCGTTGGTCGCCTCCGCAGTGCCGAAGCCGGCATACTGGCGCATCGTCCACATCCGGCCGCGGTACATGCTGGGATAGATGCCGCGGGTGTAGGGCGGCTGCCCGGGTTGGCCCAGCTTGATGTCGGGATCCCATCCATGCAGATCCTCTGCCGTGTACAACGACCGGATGTCGATCCCCGAATCGGTCATCCGGCTCGATCCGGCGGGCTTCGTCTTGCCGTCGCGTTCTGCCACACGGTGCAGGATACGGATCGGGCCGCACCCGGGGCCACCCGACCTCCTGATCGGTCTGATGACCTGCCGGAGCGATCAGGCGCCAGCCGGAGACACCACGTGGGGCATGCAGAGATTGTCGTACTCGGCGATGACGATCGGGGGGGCGTCCTCGCCACACGCCGGGCATGCCGGGTCACGCCGCATCTTGAACGTGCGGAACGACTCTTCCAGCGCGTCGTAGGCGAGCAGCCGGCCGACCAACGGGTCACCCAGGCCGAGCAGGATCTTGATCGCCTCCACTGCCTGGATGGACCCTATGATGCCCGGCAGCACACCGAGCACGCCCGCCTCGGAGCACGATGGCGCCAGCTCGGGCGGTGGAGGCTCGGGGACGAAGCAGCGGTAGCAGGGGCCCTCGTAGGGAGCGAACACCGTGATCTGGCCCTCGAACCGGAAGATGCTGCCGTGGACGACCGGGATCCGCTTGAGCAGCGCGGCATCGTTCACCAGGTAGCGGGTGGGGAAATTGTCGGTTCCGTCGACGATCAGGTCGTACCCGTCGATGATGTCGAGGATGTTGTCCGCACCCAGGCGGGTGTCGTAGGTCACGACGTCGATGTCGGGGTTCATGGCAGTGAGCGTCTTCTTGGCCGAGTCGACCTTACGGTCGCCGATCCGGTCCAGGTTGTGGAGGATTTGGCGCTGCAGGTTCGAGGCGTCGACCACGTCCATGTCGATGATCCCGAGGGTGCCCACCCCGGCGGCCGCCAGGTAGAGCGCCGCCGGCGATCCGAGCCCGCCGGCCCCGAGCAGCAGGACCTTCGACGCCAGCAGCTTCAGCTGACCGGTCTCCCCCACCTCGGGGAGCAGCAGGTGGCGCTGGTAGCGGTTGCGCTGATCAGGGCCGAGCGTCTGCGGGGTCTCCCACACCCTCCCATCGTCCTTCCAGCGGTTGAACCCGCCGACCAGCGACACGACATCGCTGTAGCCCAGGTCGCCCAACGTCTTGGCGGCGAACGCCGAGCGCGCTCCCCCGGCGCAGTAGACGACGACCGGAGCGCTCTTGTCGGGCAGCTTGCCCTCCACCTGGAATTCGAGATGGCCACGGGGCAGGTGCAGCGCGCCGGGGATCGCACCCTGGTCGTACTCGTCTGGCTCGCGCACGTCGAGCAGGATGACCGTGCCGAGCTGCTGCTCGACCACCTCCGGCTCGGTCTCCCGGATCGCTGATCTCACCTGGTTAAGCAGCTCGCGTGGTGTGGCCATCGAACCCGTGCCTCCAGATCGTCGGTCCGGGCACTCGCCCGTCCCACCGTGAAACACTACCAGCGGGGTCGGCATTCCCATCCCAACAGGAGGCCCGACGTTGGGACGGAGGTGCGGGCTCCCGGCGGTAGCGTCGCTCGTCGTGGACCTCGACCAGGCGATACGCCGCCGGCACATGGTGCGAACCTTCGCCGACCGGCCCCTGCCCGCAGGTGCGCTCGATCGCCTGTTGGACCTCACCTGTCGTGCACCGTCGGCAGGAAATGCGGGCGGCTGGGCCGTCGTGGTCATGGAGGGGCCCGAGGACACGGCGGTGTTCTGGGACATGACCACGACCGAAGATTGGCGCAGCCGGTCCCGACGGTGGGGGGGACTGCGCTCGGCTGCAGCCGTCGTCGTCTTCCTGAGCGATCGCGACGCATATCTGCGCCGTTACGCCGCAACGGACAAAGCCAGCTCGGGCTTGGACGACGCGGAGCGATGGCCGATCCCCTACTGGTTCGTCGACGTGGGCATGGCGATCATGACCATGCTCCTCGCGGCGACAGGCGAGGCGATCGGCGCCGCCTTCCTCGGCAATTTCCGTGGAGAAGCCCAGCTGCTACGAGCCCTACGAGTGCCTGGGGGCTTGCGGTACGCCGGGGCGGTCGTCCTGGGCTGGCCGGAGGAGAGCGACCCGCCGTCGACCTCTGCACGGCTCGCTCACCGGCAACCGGACGACGTGGTGCATCGCGGCAGATGGTGACATCACGATCCGAAGGTCGGGCATCGTAGCGGTCGGAGAGGAAGCCGGTTCCGACATCGGCGATTCCCGCACCAGCAAGGTCGAGCCCGCACCAGCAAGGTGAGGACCGGAGATCCCGCAAGGTCGGCGGCGAGGCTGGCGGGCCAAGGTGCGCCCTGCACCTGCCCCCGGCTCGCATCACAGGACCAGCGGCGCCGGAGTGCCGGCCCACATCCTGCTGCTGCGTGCCCAGAACCCACTGGAGCCGAGACCGATGACCGTGTTGACCGCCGCCGAGCCCCTCCCCCGATCCTCTGCGCCCGATGATCAGGTGAACCACCGACTGTCGGTGGTCCCATGGATCGACGCAGTGGTCGACGACGTGGGCCACGACCCGCGGTCATGGTATGTCGAGTCGTTCTGGCTGGGGGTGCTCGGACCGTCGACGACCTGGCTCCTGCGGCTGCTGGCCGCCCGGTTCGAAGCCCGACCCGACGGTTTCACCCTCGATCTCCACGACACCGCCCGGGCACTGGGCTTGGCCGGGAGGTCGGGGCGGGGCTCGCCGTTCCAACGGGCGCTGGACCGCTGCGTCACCTTCGACATGGCGCGACCAGCGGGGCCCGCGGCATTGGCTGTCCGGCGCCGGCTCCCCCCCCTGGCCCGCCGGCACCTGGTCCGCCTGCCTGCCTCTCTTCAGGAACGTCACCGGGCGTGGAGCGAGGCGCGCCTCCACGCCCCAGGCATCGACGAGCTCCGGAAGCGCTGCCGCACCCTGGCGCTCAGCCTGGTGGAGCTGGGCGAAGACGGGGCGGACGTGGAACGACAACTGGCCCGGTGGCGGTTCCATCCGGCCCTGGCCCACGAGTCGGCGCTCTGGGCGGTCCGCCACGCCACCGCCAGATGACCGGGCACGGACGTCACCAACTCGTAACCTGGGTGTCGCCGCGACGAAACGCCCCGTTCACCTCGGCCTCGTAACCTTTCTTCCATGGTCATGTACCTGTTACGGGTGGCACTCCCCGACCGGCCCGGCGCGTTGGGGGCGGTGGCCAGCCGGATCGGAGCAGTCCGGGCCGACGTCGTCGCCGTCGACATCGTCGGTCGCGGCGACGGGCGGGCGGTGGACGAGTTCGTCGTCGAGCTTGCCGACGACAACCACGTGTCGCTGCTGCTCAGCGAGGTGGCAGAGGTAGACGGCGTGCAGGTCGAGGAGATCCGGGTGCTGCCCGACGTGCTCACCGACCGCCGGTACGAGGCGTACGACACCGCGGTCGCCCTGATGTCTGAGCACCTGCCCCATCAGGTGCTGTCCATCCTCGCCGTCCGAGCCGCCATCGAGCTGGCGGCCAAGTGGTGCGCAGTGGTCGACGTCGAGGATCGTGTGGTCGTGGCGTCGACCGGCCGGGCCCCGGCAGCACCCTGGCTCGCCGCGTACGTCGAAGGCACCCGCTGGCACCTGCGGCACCCGGACGGGGCACCGCCGGATGCAGCGCTCGCGCGCCCGGAGGCCCACTCCCCTGCCGCTGACGTTGCCTGGGTCGACCTGGTGGCGTGGGACCTGGTCCTTGCCGTGGGCCGCCCAGGCTGGTCCTTCGGAGCGGACGATCGCAGGCGGCTCTCCGCTGTCGCCCGGCTGGCCGATGCGCGGTGGACCGATCTGTGCGAGCGCCCGGCCCGCCAGTCCCATCCGAGCCGGGCCGGCTGACCCCTCAGGACCGGTGGCCCCTCAGGACCGGTGGCCCCTCAGGACCAGTGGCGCAGCAGCTGGAGCAGCGTCCGAACCCCGAACCCTGTTCCTCCCTTCGACACGAGGCCAGCGTCCTCGTCGCTACGGGCAGGACCGGCGATGTCGAGGTGCGCCCACGGCACGTCGCCGACAAAGCGCGAGAGCAGCAAGGCTGCGGCGATCGCCCCGGCCTGGCCGTCCTTGCCGACATTCTTCATGTCGGCCACATCCGACTCGATGTGATCCTGGTAGTCGGCGACCAACGGCAGTGGCCACGTCTGCTCACCCGCTGCCTTCGACGCCTCCGCCACCCGGGCAGCCAGGACTTCGTCATTGGAGAAGACACCGGCAACCTTGGTGCCCAGGGCGACCACGCAGGCGCCGGTCAGCGTCGCCAGATCGATGATGGCATCGGGTCGGGCCTCGGCTGCCAGCACCAGCCCGTCAGCCAGCACCAGACGACCTTCTGCATCGGTGTTCAAGACCTCGATGGTCGCCCCGTTGCGCACGGTAAGCACGTCGCCGGGCTTCTGCGCCCGTCCCCCGGGCATGTTCTCCGTCAGTGGCATGATCCCGGTGACCCGAACCTGGACCCCCAGGTCGGCACAGGCTGACAGCGCGCCCAGCACGGCCGCCGCACCACTCATGTCGGTCTTCATCGTGGTCATGCCGCCCGCCGTCTTCAGCGAAAGCCCTCCGGAGTCGAACGTGATGCCCTTGCCGACCAGCACGACATGCGGCACAGTCCCGCCGGCACGGGCAGGGGCGGGTGGGTCGTACGTCGCCCGCAGCAGGACGGGTGCCTCAGACGATCCTCGTGCCACTCCCAGCAGGCCGCCCAGGCGCTCGGCGGTGATCCGATCCTCGTCCCAGGCCTCGAGCGTGGTCCCTGGCCGATCGGTAAGGACCTCGGCGGCGACTTCGGCGAACCGCGACGGGTTCAACAGGCTGGGTGGCTCGTTCACGAGGTCGCGGGCGAGCCAGACGGCCTCGGCTGTCCTGGTGCCCCGCTGGGCCCCGCCCGCCAAGGCCGCGCCGTCTGCACCGGGCACGGCCAGCACGAGATGGCCACCGCCGGTGTCGAGCACCTCCCCCTCGAGGTGGCTCTTGTGGACCAGGAACCGGTACGCGG
>JAJYAB010000107.1 GCA_021779775.1 Actinomycetes bacterium | reverse complement strand
CCTCCGCCCCCAGGCCCACGACATCATCCGCACGTGGCTGTTCTCCACCGTGCTGCGCGCGCAGCTCGAGCACGGGTGCCTGCCCTGGACCGATGCAGCCATCTCGGGGTGGGTGCTCGACCCGGACCGGAAGAAGATGTCGAAATCGAAGGGCAATGTGGTGACGCCGATGCCGCTGCTCGACACGCACGGGCCGGATGCCGTGCGGTACTGGGCGGCATCGGGGCGCCCGGGGGTCGACACGGCGGTCGACGAAGGCCAGATGAAGGTGGGGCGCCGACTGGCCATTAAGGTGCTGAACGCCTCACGCTTTGTCTTGTCACGGCTGGGTGACGGTGCGGTGCCGAGCGTCGACGCGGTGACCGAGCCGATCGACCGGGCCATGCTGGCCGGGTTGGGGGCAGTGGTCGCCGAGGCGACGGCGGCGTTCGAGAACCTCGACTACGCCCGGGCGTTGGAGCGGACCGAGGCGTTCTTCTGGCCGTTTTGCGACGACTACCTCGAGCTGGTGAAGGGCCGCGCCTACGAGGACCCGGCCGAGCCCGGCCCGGCGTCGGCCCGTGGCGCGCTGGCCGCCGCCCTGTCGGTGCAGCTCCGGCTGCTGGCGCCGTTCCTCGTGTTCGTCACCGAAGAGGTGTGGTCCTGGTGGCACGAAGGGTCGGTGCACCGGGCTCCGTGGCCGGAGCAGGCGGATCTCGGGCTCGCGGCCTCCACCACTGCCGGCGGCGGACCCGAGGCGGCCGACACCGCCGTCCTCGACACCGCCGTCCTCGACACCGCCGCCGAGGTGCTCGGGGTGATCCGGCGGGCGAAGACGTCGGCCAGACGATCGATGCGCTGGCCTGTCACCCAGGTGACGGTCACCGGCCCCGAAGCCCGCCTCGCCCACGTAGTGGCAGCCGCCGGCGACATCGCCGATGCCGGGGGCCTCGCCGGCGGTGGCGCGGGGGTGGTCACCCAACCCGGGGAGTGGCAGGTTCAGGTGGAGCTGGCCGACGACACCGCTGGGGTCTAGCGAAGTCGCGGACGGGTGGGGGGCGTCCGGTTCGACACACCGCCACGAGCCACATACGGTGTGACAGATCTGTTGCGCTGTACCACACGTTGTTACGATGTACCACACGTTGTCGGAGAAGGCCCGGCAAGAGTGGAAAAGATGATTGGAGCACCGGCATGACCGATCAGACGACCGCCGCGCCACCACTCGTCGAGATCGACAAAGAGGCGTTGAAGACAAAGTACCGCGAGGAGCGGGACAAGCGCCTTCGGTCTGACGGAAACGACCAGTACCAACGGCTCACGGGCCGGTTCGCCCACTACGCCGTGGACCCGCACACCCCCTTCGTGGAACGGGCGCCCAAGACCGATCACGTCACCTTCGCGTTCATCGGCGCCGGCTTCGCTGGTCTGGTCAACGCGGCGCGCCTCGTGGAGGCCGGCGTGACCGACGTCCGGCTCATCGACAAAGCCGGCGATGTCGGGGGCACGTGGTACTGGAACCGGTACCCGGGCGCCCAGTGCGACACCGCCTCGTTCGTGTACATGCCGCTCTTGGAAGAGACCGGTCACATGCCGACCGAGAAGTACGCCCACGGTCCGGAGATCCTGGAGCACTGCCAGAACATCGCCCACCAGTACGGCCTGTACGAGCATGCGCTCTTCCACACCGAGGTCACCGACGCCGCGTGGGACGACACCCGGAGCTGCTGGGTCATCCGGACCAACCGGGGCGACGAGTTCACCGCCCAGTTCCTCGGGATGGGCACGGGACCCCTGCACGTGGCCAAGCTCCCCGGCATCCCCGGCATCGAGGACTTTGCCGGCCACTCCTTCCACACCAGCCGGTGGGACTACGACTACACGGGTGGGAATGGTGAGGGCGCACCGATGGTGAACCTCGCGGACAAGCGCGTCGGCATCATCGGCACCGGCGCCACCGCGGTGCAGTGCATCCCAAACCTCGCCAAGGCCTGTGAGGAGCTGTACGTCTTCCAGCGCACGCCGTCTTCGGTCGACGTGCGGGCCAACCAGCCCACCGATCCCGAGTGGTTCGCCACCATCAACGAGCCGGGCTGGCAGCAGCGCTGGCTGGAGAACTTCACCCTGAACCAGACGGGGGGGCTCGCCGCCGAGGACCTGGTGATGGACGGTTGGACCGACCTGGCACGCCGGGTCGTCACGAAGGTGATGAGCCTGCCGGCCGAACAGTTCACACCCAACGGGCTCGTGGCGGCCTTCGAGGACTCGGACTTCTAGAAGATGGAGGAGATCCGGGCTCGCGTCGACTCGATCGTGGAGGACCCGGAGACGGCGCAGAAGCTGAAGGCCTGGTACCGGCAGCTCTGCAAGCGCCCGTGCTTCCACGACGAGTACCTGCAGTCCTACAACGAGCCGGGCGTCACGCTCGTGGACACCGACGGCAAGGGCGTCGAGCGCATCACCAAGAACGGGGTGGTGGTCGCCGGCAAGGAGTACGAGCTGGACTGCATCATCTTCGCCACGGGGTTCGAGGTCGGCACGTCGTTCACCCATCGCTCCGGCTACGACGTCACGGGGCGCGGCGGCCTGAAGCTGTCGGAGTACTGGTCCGACGCGATGAAGACCAGGCACGGCATCCACGTGCACGGCTTCCCCAACCTTTTCATCGTGCAGCTCACTCATGCCGCCAACCTCATCTCCAACGTCCCCCACAACTTCACCGAGGCCGGGCGCGCCATCGCCGCCGTCGTCAACCACGCCGTGAAAGGTGGCTACAGCGAGGTCGAGGTCACCAAGGCCGGCGAGGACCAGTGGATGGATCTGCTGCACAACGGGTCCGGGCTCGGCGGGCTCGGCGGGATCGTCGGGTCCGCGGACTGCACCCCCGGGTACTACAACAACGAGGGCCAGGCAGGAGGACTGGGCAGCGAGCTGCTCCTCGCCTATCCCAGCGGTCCCGTCGCCTACTTCCAGTACCTGAAGGACTGGTTGTCCTCTGGAGACTTCGAAGGCCTCGAGTTCCGTTGACGGCAGGTGCGACCGGACGACAGCGAGACGGTACGGTGCCGCCGGTGGCGTGAGCGGCACGCCGCCAGAAGGGGGTAGACGCCCATGGACTTCGAAGACTCGCCAGCGGAAGCGGCATTCAGGAAGGAGGCGAGGGCGTGGCTCGGGCGGAACGCCCCGCTCGCGGCCCGCACCGACGGGCCGAGGGCGATGTTCACGAGCCGGGGCGCCGCCGACCTGCCCGAAGCCAGACGTTTCCAGCAGCTGCTCGCCGACGCCCGCCTGACCGCCATCACCTGGCCGAAGGAGTACGGTGGGCGCGGCGGCACGGTCCTCGAGCAGGTGATCTTCGAGGAGGAGGCGGCGCCCTACGACCTGCCGACCTCGATCTTCATGGTCGGCATGGGCCTTGCCGGTCCGACCATCATCGCCCACGGCACCGGCGAGCAGAAGCGGCGCTTCCTCGGTCCGATGCTCCGCGGCGAGGAGGTGTGGTGCCAGCTGTTCTCGGAACCCGGTGCGGGGTCGGACCTGGCCGGCATGCGCACCCGGGCGGTGCGGGACGGCGACACGTGGGTCGTCAGCGGCCAGAAAGTCTGGAACTCCGGGGCCCAGTACTCCGGCTGGGGGATCATGCCGGTGCGGACCGACCCGGACCAGCCGAAGCACCGTGGGATCTCCTACTTCCTCGTCGACATGGGGACGCCGGGGATCGACGTCCGGCCGCTCCGCCAGATGACGGGCGACGCGCATTTCTGTGAGGTCTTCCTCGACGAAGTGCCGATCCCGGCAGAGAACCTCCTGGGGGAGCTGAACGGCGGCTGGGCCGTGACCCAGACCACCTTGATGAACGAGCGCATGATGATCGGCGGCGGCGGCATGGGCATCGACCCTGCCTGGCTGATCGAGCTGGCGCGAGGCATGTCGCGTGGCACCGGAGCGGCGAGCACGGACCCCCTCGTCCGCCAGCAGCTGGCCGACGTCTACATCCGGGTCGAGCTCATCCGGTACCTCCGCTTCCGGACCCTGACCGCCCTCGGGCGCGGGGAAGTCCCCGGGCCCGAGGGCTCGATCATTAAGCTGGCCATGGGCCAGCTGCTGAAGCGGGTCGGTGATCTGAGCCTGGGGATCCAAGGTCCGAACGGCGCGATGCTCAACGGTTCGGCGCCCGCCGGCGGCGCCTGGCAGCTCAGCTTCCTGGCGTCACCTTCGATCCGCATCGCCGGTGGCAGCGACGAGATCCAGCGCAACATCATCGGCGAGCGGGTGCTTGGGTTGCCCCGCGAGCCCGACCCGAACCGCCAGCTCCCCTTCGCCCAGTACGCCTCGGCTTGACCGCGACTGCTGGTCGACGGTGATGACGATCAGCTCGAGCGCTTGGGGTGGGAGCCGGTCGCCGACGGTCGCACGGACGCGGATCTGCTCGACCCGGTCCATCCACGCCACGCTGCGAACGCGTCCCTGGCGGATCAGCTTGTCCCGGCTGTTGGTCATGTCGACAGCGACGTCGTCGTGTAGCGCCGGGCGGCGGCTGTCGGTTTGCCCCATCTGTCGCGGCGCTCACGGGGCGCACGTCTGCCAGGGGAACACGCGCATTCTCGTCCGCTACCGTCGCTACGGGCCCATAGCGCATCGGCTCAGTTGTCGTCGTCGACCATCTGGAGGAGGCGCCGCACGGCACCTTCGAGCTCAGGGAGGTCTTCGCTGACGGTGGCGGCGAGAATGGCGTGCGAGCTATCGAAGTAGCGGTGGGCGAGGCGGTCTCGCATTCCGGCGATCTGCGCCCAGGGGAGGCCTGGCTCGCTGGCCAGCAGCTCCTCGGGGAGCGCCTTGACCGCCTCGCCGATCTCGATCAGGCGGACCCGCACGGCGTCGAAGACAAGCCCGTCGTGAAGATCGCCACGCTCGAGATGCGCGCCGATGGCGCCTATGGCAGCTACGACGTCGTCGAGGCGTTGACGGTCCCGGCGGCTCAGAGCGCCACCGCTTCGGCAAGGACCTCGGCGGCCACGTGCGCTTTCAGGTCACCCGCGGGCACCAGGTCGACACGAACGCCGAGCAGCCGCTCGAGCTCCGCCTGGCAGCGCCCCAGAGTCACGAAACCGACACCAGCGGGTACGTCGACGAGCAGATCAACATCGCTCTCGGAAACCTCCTCGCCCCGAGCGACACTGCCGAACACCCGGACATTGCTCAACCCGTAGCGGGCCAGCACCTTCTGCATCTCCACGCGATGACGGCGGACCCGCTGACCGAGAACGCCGCTGGCCGGCCCTGTCTTCGCAGCCTCGCATAGGCGCACGTCCAGCTCCAACCCGGTGGCGGCAACCAGGCGAGCGAGCATCGGAACCGACGGCTGGCGAGCACCGGACTCATAGGCGCTCACCACGCTCTGGGTCACCCCAGCCCGCCGGCCCAGCTCCGCCTGGGACAGGCCGGCGCGGCGCCTGGCGTCCCGCAACAACACGGCAGCGCTACCCACCGCACAGATTATAGCGGATCGTAGATCACCTGGCCAGGGGACCGACTGGAGCGGCCGTTCCCTCTCTACGCGCGAGATCTGCCGTTCCGGGCGCACATGCCCGCTCCCCGGCCGGCGAGGATCAGCTCGCCGGCGAGGATCAGCTCAGCAGGTCGCGGATGTCGGCCGCCGTCAAGGCGCCGGACTCCAGCCCCCCGGCGTCGAGGACGTTGGTGAAGAGGGCCATCTTCTTCGTCTTAAGGGCCATCACCTTTTCCTCGATGGTGTCCTTGGCGACGAGCCGGTACACCATCACGTTCTTGGTCTGGCCGATCCGGTGGACGCGGTCGACGGCCTGGGCCTCGGTAGCCGGGTTCCACCACGGGTCGAGGAGGATGCAGTAGTCGGCTTCGGTCAGGTTGAGCCCGAAGCCGCCGGCCTTCAGGCTGATGAGGAACACCGGCGCGCTGCCGTCGCGGAAGCCCCGGATGACCTCGGCCCGTTTACGGGTGCGGCCGTCGAGGTAGCAGTGCTCGATCCCCGCGGCGTCGATCCTCTGGCGGGCTTGACCGAGGAAGCGGGTGAACTGGCTGAACACCAGCACCCGATGGCCGTCGGTGACGATGGTCTCGAGCATCTCCATCAGGGCGTCGAGCTTCGTGGAGGGCACCTTGGCGTACTTGGCGTCGACCAGCGACATGGCGATGCTGGCCTGGCGCAGCAGCATGAGGGACCGGAAGATCTCGAAACGGTTCTTGTCCATGTCGCCGAGGAGCCCGAGGACCTTCTGGCGTTCGCGTGCCAGGTAGGTCTGGTAGAGCTTCTTCTGCTTCGGGTTCAGATCCAGCTCCAGAACCTGCTCCTGCTTGTCGGGCAGGTCG
>JAJYAB010000106.1 GCA_021779775.1 Actinomycetes bacterium | reverse complement strand
TCTCGCCACCGGTTGAGACCCGGCGCAACGACGCCATCTCGGGCATCCCCGCCAGCTCCACTGCCACAGCTTCGTACACGGATCGAGCCTACCCCACCAAGAGAAGAATTGCACGGATTCCCGACCATCAGGCCCGGAAAATCTCCCAGGTCAAACGAGGTGGCTGTCAGCTACTTCCGGAGGTCTGAGCCTGCTTTGGCCAGAGCCCGGACCGCGTCTGCTCCCGAGAGGACCGGAAGAGCCGGCGTCACGCAGTGAGACGCAAGGTGGCGATGATCGGTGGTTCCAAATCGTCAGGAAGAACCTCATCCTCGAAGTAGAGCTCGAGGGCTTCCTTGAGGTTCGCCAAGGCCTCCTCGGTCGACTTGCCCTGGCTCGCGACCTCAACATCGAGGCACCGTGCCACGTACCAGGGATCCTCGTGGGTGATCGCCGCTGTGAACTCCATCGGACTCATCCTACCGCGTGGTTCACGCACCGTTCCGATCGATGGTGCGAACGTGCAGGTCAGCGAACCGGGTGGGCCGTAGTCGCTCGTATTCGAACCTCCACGACCAGGGGCTCGCCTCATTTCGCTCGTCACGTGCCTGGACCCGCTACACAATGACTGACACCGCTGTCAGGAGACAAGCCGGACGCGCGACGGGGGCCGACGGTCGAGTTGTACCAACCCGGCCGCCTGGAACAACGCTGCGACCCATCCGGCAGTCGCACGTTTCATGTAGCCCTTCAGGTAGCTGTCGAGAGTTCCAGGCGTCGAGCCGGTGTCATAGACGCCCCCGATGGTGACCCAGCCCTTGCCCCGAAGAAACTCGACCGCTCCTTCCAGGGAGCTCCAAGAGAACGGGGTAGGCGTCTCCTTCGCTCCAAAGAGCAAGACGACACCCCGGTCATCGACCTTAGCCACGGTGAACGGTGCTCCTCGGGCTGGGGTGGTGAGTCGGGCCGCTGATAATGGAGCCCTGAATCGCTCGTCGGGCGGGACCGCGAACCTCCACGGCACCAACTGTATGCACCTTTTGTTCGCCTACCTTGGAAGAACGTAGCCTTGGAAGAACGTAGCGAATCTTCAGCTTCGCACCCTGACCGCTGGGAGGAGACTCAACCACGACGTCGTTCGGCTTCATCAGGAAAGAGAGCCGGCGTGATGGTCACGGCCGGTTCGTGTTGGCGGACGGTTGGCGGACGGTAGTTTCCCGACATTGGATCGGTTCGGAGCTCGGTGTCGATCCGAAGACGGTGTCCCGGGACCTGTCAGGTGTGGCAACTGCCACACCTGAACGAGTCGACGGCACCGACGGCAAGCGCTACCGGCCGAGGCGCCCCATCTCGTCGCCGGCCATATCGTACGCGTCCTACACCCCTCGACTTTCGCAGTTTTGAGGCCTCTGGCCTACCCCTGAGGCTTGGCCGCCTTTCGGGTTCGGGGACGGCTGGTCTTGGGTGAAGTCGCCTTGGTTGCCGTGGCCGTCTTCGGTTTCGAGTTGGCCGCGGGCGGCTCCACCAGTTCAAGGCTGAGGTCGTGGAGCTGGCTGACCAATTCTCGGATCTTGCGGGCGTTGTCGAACATCGGCTGATAGTTGCCGACCTCCTCGTCGTTCAACATGCGCGTCACGGTCTTGTTGTTCACTTTGCGCGTCCAGAACGCGTAGGGACCGTGTAGCTGCGGGGGCTCTCCGTGACAGCGGCAGTTCTGCTTGCCGCACCGGTAGGCCTTCACCGTGAGCGACCCCGGCAATGCGAAGCCGATCTCCGCGAGCTGAGCGGCGAGCTTGGCTTGCTTGGCTTGTCGCCTCGCGTTCACCTTCACATGGACCTCCTCTTCCGTCTTGTCGTCCGCACCATCCACCCTATGCGAACAGAACCTTAGTAGAATACTAAGGTTTACAACGAAGGGGAGGCAACATGGCAAGGTGCGAGCGCAAGGGCCGGGGGGAGGTGGCGGTGGCGGCGTCGTTGGCCGGGTTGTTCGCCGAGTTCCGAGGCTGCTTCAGCGCCTGGACGTTCCCGGTGTTCTGCGCATTGGCCTCCGGGCTGGTGGCCCAGACGGCGCGGCGCACCGTGTGCGGGATGCTGGTGGGGGCCCGGCTGTCACAGACCTGGAGCCACCACCGGGCGCAGCGGTTCTTCTCCCACGCCCGCTGGTCGACCGAGCAGGTCTCCGCGATCCTGGCCCGCCTGGTGGTGCGGCTGCTGGTGGCGGCCGATGCGGCGGTGAGCGTCGCGATCGACGACACGCTGTTTTGCCGCCGCGGGCCGAAGGTGCACGCTGCGTCCTGGTTCCACGACGGGTCTGTCCAGGGCGGAAAGAAGGTCGGATACGGCAACAACTGGGTGATCGCGGCGATCGTGGTGCACCTGGCGTTCCTGGATCGGCCCATCGCACTGCCAGTCGGTTTCGCCTTGGTCCGGAAAGACTCAGACGACTCCTCCCGGCTGGCTCTGGCCCGCCGGCTCGTGGAGGCGTTGGCCGCCGCGCTGGATGGCCGGCGCATCGAGGTGGTGGCCGACTCCGCCTACGCGGGCAAGGTGCTGCGTGGCCTGCCGGATGCCGTCACCTGGACGACCCGGCTCAGGTCCAACGCATCGCTCTACGAGCTCGCGCCGCGACCCACCGGCAAGCGCGGTCGACCCCGACTCAAAGGCGCCAAGCTCGCAACGCTGGCCAACCTCGCGGGTAGCGCCCAGTTCACCCCGGCCACCGTCACCCGCTACGGCACCACCACGACCGTCTCTGTCGCGGTGATCCGCTGTCTTTGGTACGGCGTGTTCGGCCCGCAAACCGTGCAGGTCGTCCTGGTCCGCGACAAGTCGACAACCGGCTACGACGTGGCGCTGGTCACCACCGACCCGGCCGCCAGCGCCGCGCGGGTCATCGAGCGGTATGCCTCCCGCTGGTCCATCGAGGTCGCCATCGAAGACGCGAAACAGATCGGCGGCGTCGGCCAGGCCCGCAACCGCGTGCGCCTGGCAGTCGAGCGCACGGTCCCGTTCGCTCTCATCGTCAACACGCTTGCGGTCGTCTGGTATGCCACTGTCGGGTATCACCCCGACGACGTCGAAGAGCGGCGAGAGCTGGCCCCTTGGTACCGGGACAAGGCCCAGCCCTCGGTCCTCGACATGCTCGCCAAGCTCCGTCCGGTGATCGTCGCCGGCTATTTACGCTCTGAAGACGCTCAGCCGCCGACCCCGCAAGAAATCACCATCCTACGGCTGGCCTGGGAGGACGTCGCTGCGTAGGTGAGAAAGTCGAGACACCCTGAGATATGGCTATAATGGCGATCAATGTGGCGTCAACGATCAATGTGGCGTCAAGGGGAGCGGTGGTGAAAGTCGGTGTGCGCGAGCTGCGAGACAACCTGAGCCGGTACCTGGACCGGGTGCACACGAGCGGCGAGGAAATTGTCGTGACCGAGCACGGTCGCGCCGTCGCGAAGGTCGTGCCCATCGACCCATCGCCTCGCCAGTCCTCGCTCGATCGGCTTATCGCCGAGGGCCTCGCTTCCGCCCCCGTGAGAGCGAAGCGCTCACTGCCGACGCGGCGCATTGAAGCCTCTGGCTCGGTGAGCGAGCTCGTTGCCGAGCAGCGACGGTGATCGCCTATTTCGACACGTCAGCTGTCGTTCCGCTCCTGATCGAGGAAGCTGGCTCGACCGAGGCAAGTCGTCTCTGGCAGGAAGCCGATCGCGTCGCGAGCGCCCGAATTGTCTACGCCGAAGGGCACGCAGCGCTCGCCCAGGCGGCGCGAGGTGGCCGCATCCCGCAGGACGAGCTCCGCACCGCCGTGACATCACTCGTTGGCCTCTATGAGCAGCTGGAGGTACTTGAGGTGTCGGACGCTCTTGTTCGACGAGCGGGAGCTCTTGCGGAGCAGCTCGCTTTGCGCGGGTTCGACTCCGTTCACCTCGCCGCCGCCGAGGTCGTGAACGAAGAGGACCTCGTGTTCGTCGCCGGCGATGCTGGTCTGTGCGAAGCGGCCGAGCGCCTCGGCCTCCGAGTGGCTCGGCCGTAGAGCGCGGACGACCCATGGTCCGCGCCGGCTCTGGCCGGGGCGAGAAAGCGACTGAAGGTAGGCGCATAAGCGCTCGGCAAAGCCGTGGGCGAACACGGCACCGGCGCCGTTCACCACGGGATACAGAGAGTGCCTGGCGCCGCCGGATGGTTCTAGGAAGCACTCGAATGCCTAGGTGAGTCCTGAAGTACGGGGCTGCTGTGCGGTCCGTGGCGGCGTTGGACGGGTGTGGGAGGGCGGTCTGGCGGGATCGGGTGGCTTGTGTCGGGTTCGTCTTGCTCTTCCGGTCCTGCCTGGCTCCCGGTTCCCTCTGTTTGGGAGGGTTTCGGGGCGGGCGGGAGCAGCGGGCGGGCGAGACGATTGGAGCGGGCGGGTCTTCGATCGTGGTCAGGGTGGGGCGGCTGTCCATGCCCCGCCGTGGCGGGTGACGCCGAGGGTGGCGAGGCGGGCCCAGTTACACGCGGCGGCGCGGGTGTCAGCGTCGGTGGCGATACGGATCTTGCCCCGGACTCGGGCTTTGCGCCCACCCCAGCTGCGGCGCACGAAGTGGGCGATCTTGCGTTCGACTTTCGGGCGGGTGCCGGTGTAGGCATCCTGCCATTCCGGGGTGGCTTGGGCGGTCTTGTGTTCTTGGAGGAGGTCTTCTCGGGCGTGGATGGTCACGGTCCGCCCCGACGCCGAGGTGGTGCACGAGTCGCGCAGCGGACAGGCGGTGCACTGGCCGGCGAAGTCGGCGCGACCCGAGCCGTCCTTGCCGGTGCGGATCACCGCCACCTTCCCGGCCGGGCAGGTGATGCGGCCGGCGTCGAGATCGACGGTGAAGTCGTCCTTGCCGAAGCGGCCGTCACGGCCCCGGGGCCGGGGCCACCTTGGCTTTCACGTCGTCGTATCCCCCGTCGGCGAGGCGGGCCAGGGTCTCGGCGGTCCCATACGCACAGTCACCCATCACCGTCGGCTTCACCTCGTCATCGGCGTGGCCGACCAGCAGATCGACCACCGGCGTCGAGTCGTGCACGTTGCCCGCGGTGACGATCACCTCGTCGATCAGCTCCGAGTCGGGATCGACACTGAGATGGGCTTTGTACCCGTCGAAGCGGCGGTCATGGGACTTGTGCCCGTGGCGGGCCTCGACATCCACCGTGGAGATCACCCGGTCGGCAGCGACCCGGCGGGCGATGCGGAACACCCCATCGTCTCCCGCTTCGACGTCCTGGCCGGCAACCACAGCCAGCAACTCGACCGCGTCGGCGGCCGGGCCCTCCAGCTCCTCGCCGTCCAACACGGCCAGAGCAGCAGCGCAGTCACGGACCAACGCGTCGACCAGCGCCTCCCGGGCGGCGGGATCGTCCCAGTCACAGGCTGGTTTCCCCGGTCCCGCGTAGTCGTCGTCGCGGACCAACACCCCCCGGACCTTGGCGGCCAGCAACGGATAGTCCCGGTGCAGCGCTCGCAACAGCTTGCGGATCGCGGAGCGCAACTGGGTCACGCTGTCCTGGGTGGCCACCGCGTCGTAGATCGGCGTCGAGTCCAGCACCCGCACCCTGTTGCCCATCACCCCCGCCTCGCCCGCCGCCGCCTTCGTGTCCTCGAACAGCCGTCGGGGACGGGCCGAGGCACGCAGACGGTTCCGCAACCCGACCAGGGTCGTCGGATGGAACGACTCCGCCCCCGTGGGCAGCCCTGCTGCGGCCTGCCAGGCCAGGTCCCGCTCCAGACGATCGCATGCCTCTTGGTCCGACAGGCCCTCGTGCGCCTGGAGGATCATCACCGTGGCCAGGGTCCGGGCAGGCACCGTCGGGCGTCCCAACCTCGACGCCTTGTACAGGTCCGCGAAGTAGTCGTCGGCGAACATCGCGCCGCCATGATCAGCCAACAACAGGTAGATCCCCCGTAGCCGCTGACCCAACAACGTCCTCGGATCCTCGAAACGGGGCTGGACCTTCGACCGACCGAGCGCCATACCCAAGTCTCGCCGACCCGCCCACAGAACGCGAATCCAACGACGACTACTTCAGGACGCTCCTAGACCCTTCGGCTGAGGGCATCTGGGCCGTGAATCGGCACGGTTGCGGACTCCCGTGGAGATGTTCGTCCTGGTCAGGGCCATGCTCGGAGCGACTTACGGGGGCCAACATCGCAAGCCCGATCGACCAGCCGGCACAACTGGGGGGCCAATCGGCAAGCCCGATCGGCCAATCGGAACGGTTGTTGGACGTGGCCATAGCATGGCGTCATGTCCGTCTCGAGGCCGCTGTCGCGCTCTCGCGCTACTACGGGGTCTCGATCGTTACGTGTGTGCCCTACGACCCGGAGTCGAAGGGCGGCTCGGAGTCCTCGGTGAAAGTGGCCAAGGCCGACCTGG
>JAJYAB010000105.1 GCA_021779775.1 Actinomycetes bacterium | reverse complement strand
GAACCGCTATGCGCCAGGCCAACAGACCCAACGAAGCTTCGGGTTACGAGGAATCCGCTGAGGACGAAAAACCCGGCGACGGCTAAGCCGCCGAAGCTCTCCTGGCCGTGTGTCCAGCCCCACATGGGATCGGAACCGTGGTGGAACCCACCGAGTGGAAACGCATGATCGACGAGCACTAAGAAGGCCAAGGCAATACGAATAAAGCCAAAGCTGTTCTTAGTAGGGTCGAAAGCCTCGGCTATCGTTCGGGATTGTCGGTAACGATTCGTGTGGCCGAGCTCTATCGATATTTGGCCAGCAGGCAACCGCATCGGCTCAAGAGGTTCAGATGACGGCATTGTCTCTCCCGCAGGCAGGATTGTCTCTCCCGCAGGCATGGATCGGGTAGGTGACCGGTGCTCCGAGGCCGTCGTAACACATCCGGCTAGCTTACGTGCATTCGGTGTCTCCGTTCCTGATGAACCAGCCGACCGCGAGGTCATCGCCTGCGAGATGCTCTACCCCGGGAGCAAGATCCGCCCTCGCGGGTCTACAGCATGAAGCGCATGTTTGAACCCTCCAGGCCCGGCCGGCGCCCCGCAGGAACGATCCCACCATGTTGGGGTCCTGAAATCTTAGCTACATTGCTTACCTGGCACGTTGCAGAGTGCCAATGGCCCAGCCAATACCTACGTGCTTGGGTTTTTGATTTTCCTTGTCTTCATGTATGCTGCACCAAAACGTGCTCCGTGGCCCGTGCAGGAGCTGTCGCAGATCAGCTATTCGCTATACCTGCTCCACCTACCGGTGGGGATGTTATCAATCGATCTGGCGTTAAGGGCAGGTGCTACGTTTGCAGTCGCCTTCGTGACGGGTGTGGCAATGTCGCTGTGTGCGGCTGCCGTGAGTTATCGACTGATCGAGCGTCCATCCCAGCATGGCGGTCGGAGAATGCTGTTCGCACTGCGCTGTTCGCACCGTGCATCCACGGCGCTTCGGTAAATGCCTGGTGGAGGCCCGGTAAATAGTGACCGGGCCCTACCGGGCCCAGCGGATCGGCACGGTCCGGGGACCACGGACCTGGCCTCCGGACCACGTGACGCCGTCGGGATCCGCCAGCTCGAAGGTCGGCACCCGGCGGAGGAACTCCTCGATGGCGACCTGCACCTCCATGCGGGCCAGGTTGGAGCCGAGGCAGCGGTGGATGCCGGAGCCGAATGCGAAGTGGCGGTTCCGGGTCCGGTCGAGGCGGAACTCGTCGGCGTTCTCGAACATCTCGGGATCCCGGTTCCCTGCGGGGAAGGCCATCAGGATCTTGTCCCCTTCGCGCATCGGGCAGCCGTTGAACTCGGTGTCCTCGGTGACGTACCGGGCCATGGTGACCGGGCTGTAGAAGCGCAGGAACTCCTCGACAGCTGTTGGCATCAGGTCCGGCTCGGCACGCAGGCGAGCCTGGTCCTCGGGGTGGGCGGCCAGATGCCAGAGGCTGGAGCCGATGGCGCTCCAGGTGGTGTCGATGCCGGCCACCAGTAATAAGAAGCAGGTGCCGATCCGGTGCTCGTAGGCGAGGGGCTCGCCTTCGTGCCGGGCCTCGATGATGAACGTCAGGAGGTCGTCGGGTCGCTGGTCGGCGGCCATCGCCTCGCGCTCGGTCAGCTTCACCGTGAAGTACTGCACGAGCTCCATGACGGCATCGGTGGCGACGGCGATGTTCTGGAACCCTCCCTGGAGGATGCGTACGGCCCAGCTGGTGAACACCGCCTCGTCGGCGAGCGGCACCCCGAGCATCGTGGCGATCACCCGCACCGGGATGTGCTGGGCATAGTCGACGGCAGCGTCGGCTGTCCCCCGGTCGATGAAGCCGTCGATCAGCTTGTTGGCCAGACCGTGGGTGATCGGCGTCATTTCGGCGATCGGTGTCGGGCCGAACCGTGGCAGGAGCATCCTCCGTGCCCAGGTGTGGATCGGTGGGTCCGAGGTGATCGGCGGCGCGCTGAAGCCGAGCAACGAAGCCTTGTCGTCCACGTCGCGGAACGGGGTGATGACCGCCACGTCGCGAGACGAGAACCGCGTGGTGTCCTGGGCGAGCGCGTGCAGGTCCTGGTAGCGCGTCGGCAGCCAGGTGGACCCGTAGCGGTCCGTGTGGGCGATCGGGCAACCCTGGCGGATCGTGTCCCAGAACGGCCCCGGGTCGGTGACATAGTCCGGAGACAGGATGTCGAAGTCGCTTTCCCAGTCGCTGACCGGGTGGGGGATGGGTTGGGTCGACGTCATCGTTGCACCTCTGCTCGGGTGGCCGGGTCGTGCTCAGGTAGCCCGGTTGGCGATGGGACAGCTCCCGGCACTTGTCTCTAGATGATACACATGGCAGGGTTCGTCTTGCACAGTTGCGGACCCGGAGGGTGATCATGAACCTGGCAGGACAGGCTGCGCTGGTGGGGATCGGGGAGACCGACTACGTGCGCGGCAGCGACCAGCATGTGGCTGACCTGATCCTCCAGGCGGCGATGGAGGCGATCACCGACGCCGGGATGCGACCGCCCGACATCGACGGTGTGATCCCACCGCCGGGGTTCTTGAGCACCGAGGAGATTGCCGCCCACCTCGGGATCCCCGACGTGGCGTACCACGTCTCCGTGCTGATGGGGGGCGCGTCCCCCACCGCCGCATTGCAGACCGCAGCCATGGCGGTGACCTGCGGCGTGGCAGAGGCCGTCCTCGTGTGCATGGGATGGAACGGGTACTCGGCACTGCGCCCCCGGGCGGACGCCAAGCCGACGACCCGGAGGATGAACGTCGGGCCGATGGGCGAGGCGGTGAGGAACGTCTACGCGCCGTACGGCCTCCTGTCGCCGGCGCAGCAGTACAGCTTGTACCTCCGCCGCTACGTCGACACGTACAAGCTCTCCGAGGACGGGGCGGCGGCTGTAGCACTGGCGTGCCGGGCACACGCGCAGCTGAACGACAAGGCGCTGATGCGAGGCCGGCCGCTCACCCGCGAGGAGTACGACGCGTCCCCGTTCATCGCAGAGCCGCTCCGAAAATTCGACTGCTGCGTCGAGACCGACTGCGCCACGGCAGTCGTCGTCACCACCCTCGAACGTGCCCGCGACCTGCCCCATCGCCCTGTGGTCTACCTGGGCGGCGCAGAAGGCCACCCGATGCCGGCCGACGAGATCATTAACCGCCCGAACCTCCTCGAGCTCGGCATCCACCGTGCCGCTCCCCGTGCGTTCGAGCGGGCGGGTCTCGGCCCCCACGACATCGACGTGCTCGAGATCTACGACTGTTTCACCTACGTGGTGCTGTTGCAGCTCGAAGCGCTCGGCTACGCGGAGCCCGGCGGTGCCAGCGACTTCGTGACCGGGGGGACGATCGAGCTGGGCGGACGGTTCCCGATGAACACCCATGGCGGCCTGCTCTCCCAGGGGCACTGCTGGGGTCTTAACCACGTGGTCGAGGCGGTCCGCCAGCTCCGGCACTCCGCGGGGAAGGCCCAGGTGCCCGGAGCCGAGGTGGCGCTGGTCACCGGGTACGGCGACCTGGGCGACGGGAGCGTCGCCATCTTGGGGAGGGACAGATGACCAGCATGTTCACACCCGACACCGAGTGGCTCACCCTCGAATGGCACCAGGCGACCGTTGCGGCGGGGCGGCTCTGCATGCAGCGGTGCAGCGACTGCGGACGGTGGCGGCATCCGCCGCGCCGCTACTGCGCCGAGTGCTTCTCCTCGGAATCGAGCTTCGTGGCGGTCGCCGGCTCCGGCACGGTGGAGAGCTACGCGGTCAGCTACCGGAGCCTCGACCCCGCCTGGCAGGAGCGGGCGCCGTACGCCACGCTCGTGGTCGAGCTCGACGAAGGTCCCCGCGTCCTGGCGGTAACGGAGCTCCAGCCATCCGAGGTGGCGATCGGCAGGCGTGTGGACCTCCGGATCGACGCCCGCTCGGACGACTTCGCCGTGCTGTGGGCAGACCCGGCCACCTGACGCCTCCGGCCGGAACGAGCCCTGCGCCCGACCGCAACGCTCGCCGCGCCCGACCGCATCGCCTACCGACCCTGTCACCGACACCTCGAGGAGGACCGGCCCACGGGCCGACACGACAATGCTGACAACCCGACTGACCACAATCCTCGAGTGCGAGCATCCCGTCATGCTCGCCGGCATGGGAGGCGTCTCGTACTCCCGTCTCGTCGCGGCGGTGAGCGCGGCGGGCGGCTTCGGCACCCTCGGGGCGGCGCCCATGGGCCTCGACCGCATGAAGGACGAGATGCGCCTCGTCCGTGAGTCGACCGACCGGCCGTTCGGCGTGGACCTCCTGACCGCGCTGCCGATGGGCATGGAGGAACAGGTGGAGGCCATCATCGCCGGCGGGGCTTCCGTCTTCGTGGCCGGCCTCGGCGTCCCGCGCGAGGTCATCGACCTGTGCCACCGCAGCGGGGTCCTGGTGGTGAACATGTGCGGCAAGGTCCGCCATGCCGTTGCCGCCGTCGAAGCCGGCTGCGACATCGTGGTCGCCCAGGGGACCGAGGCAGGCGGGCACACCGGAACGGTCGCCACCATGCCGCTCGTGCCCCAGATCGTCGACGCGGTGGGAGGTCGCGTTCCTGTCGTCGCAGCCGGCGGCATCTCCGACGGGCGGGGCCTGGCGGCAGCGCTGGCGCTCGGCGCCGACGGGGTGTGGATGGGGACGCGCTTCATCGCCACGCCCGAGGCGCACGTCGTGTCCGGCTACCGCGAAGCGATCGTCAAGGGCAGCGACGAGGACACGGTCATCAGCCGTGCCTTCACCGGCAAGACGCTCCGGGCCATCCGCAACGGCTACACCCAGCACTTCGAGGAGCACCCTGAGGAGCTCCAACCGTTCCCCATGCAGATCGGCCGGTCGATGGGTGACGGCGCGATGCACCTGGGGGCCTCCCCCGACACCGAGGGCATCGACCCCGACAAGGAGTGCTACGCCGCTGGCCAGGGCATCGGGGCGATCGGCGAGGTGGTGCCCGCCGGTGAGCTGGTGCACCGCATCGTGGAGGAGGCCGAACGGGCCCTCAGCGCGGCGGGCACGCTCCGCGGTGCCGGGGTGTGAGGTGAACGACGTCGAGGTAGGCGTGTCCGCCCCGTTACCGGGCGGCGAGGATCCGGAGGCGGCGCTGAAGATCCTGTCCGACATCGCCGCGGCAGGCGTCGACCATCTCGTGGTCGGGGACCACGTCACCTTCTTCGGGGGGTTCGGGGTCGACGGTCTCGTCCATGCGACCTCGCTGTTGGCGGTCCAGCCTTCGCTTCCGGTGCACACGAGCGTGTACCTGCTGCCGCTGCGCCACCCGGTGGTCGTCGCCCGCCAGCTGTCGACCATCGGCGCCATCGCCCCCGGGCGCCTGGTGCTCGGTGTCGGCATCGGCGGTGAAGACCCCCACGAGGTGTCGTCGTGCGGGGTCGACCCGCACACCCGCGGCCGGCGGATGAACGAGTGCATGGCCATCGTCCGCCAGCTCCAGACCGGAGCGCCGGTCAGCTTCGACGGGGAGTTCTTCTCCCTCGACCAGACCGTGGTGATGCCCCGGCCTTCGCCACCCGTTCCCCTCGTCGTCGGGGGGATGTCGGAAGCCGCAGTGCTGCGGGCCGGGCGCCTGGGGGACGGGTGGCTCGGCATCTGGGTGTCGCCCGACCGCTTCGCACGCGCCATCCGGCAGGCGGAGGAGGAGGCCGCCAACATCGGTCGGGGGGACGTGGCGTGGCGCCATGGGATGACGGTCTGGTGCGGGTTCGGGGACGACCAGGCACACGGGCAAGCGGCCGTGTCGGCGGTGATGGAGGCCCTGTACGGGCTGCCGTTCGCCAAATTCGACCGCTACGTCCCACGCGGGACGCCGGCCCAGGTCGCCGGCTTCCTGCAGCCGTACGTCGAGCAAGGCTGCCGCAGCTTCAACCTCCTCGCCCACAGCAGCGACCCGGCGACCATCCCAGCCTCCGCGGGCGAGGTGCGCCGGCTGCTGAACAGCTCCACCTGAACAGCTCCACCTGAACAGCTCCACCCGAACAGCTCCACCTGAACAGCTCGACCGGGGCTGTGGCGGCGTGCCAAGCTCCTGTTCCCACCCTGGCATCTGCGTCCGTTCCCTTCGGAGGGGCGCCGTCCCCCGCTGAAAGGAACGCCATGACCGAGCTCGACATCGAGGCCTGGCTCGACGCCAATTGGGACCCGGAGGCGACGGTCGCCGAGTGGTGGCGGAAGCTGGCCGAGGCGAAGCTCGCCCATCCAGCGCTCCCCGAGCCCTACGGCCGGAGCTGGTCACGCGAGCAGGCTGCAGCACTGGCCCGGGCGATGGTCAGCCGCCGCGCGCTCGGCCCTCCCGCCGGGCTGGGCATGACGCTGGCGGCCCCGACGATGCTGGCCC
>JAJYAB010000104.1:5428-6452 GCA_021779775.1 Actinomycetes bacterium | reverse complement strand
CACCGCCTTCGACCCGAACCCGATACGGGTCAGGAACATCTTCATCTGCTCTGGGGTGGTGTTCTGGGCTTCGTCGAGGATGATGAAGCTCCGGTTCAGCGTCCTGCCCCGCATGAACGCCAGCGGAGCGACCTCGATGGTCCCGCGCTCCAGCAGGCGCTGGGCACCCTCGGGACCGACCAGGTCGTAGAGCGCGTCGTACAGCGGGCGCAGGTAGGGATCGACCTTGGCCATGATGTCGCCGGGCAGGAACCCCAGACGCTCCCCGGCTTCCACCGCCGGTCGGGTGAGGATGATGCGTTCGACGAGATGCGTTTGCAACGCCTGGGCAGCCAGCGCCACGGCCAGGTACGACTTGCCGGTGCCAGCTGGCCCGATGCCGAAGGTCACGGTGTTGGCGGCGATAGCGTCCGTGTAGCGCTTCTGGCCGGCGGTCTTCGGCCGGACGGTCCGGCCACGGGCCGAGCGCAGGACCTCGGTGGTCAGCACGGCAGACGGGCTGACGTCGTCCTTCACCATGGCGATCGTGCGGCCGACGTCAGACGGGTCGAGGCGCTGGCCCTGCTCGAGGAGCACGACCAGCTCGTCGAACAACTGGCCGACCCGTTCCGCATCGTCGCCCTCGATGGTGATCTCATTTCCGCGGACGACGATGCGAGCGCCGTCGAAGGCCTGTTCGACGAGACGCAGCAGCTCGTCGCGCTGGCCGAGCAGACCCACCATCAGGTGGTTGCCGGGGACAAGGATCTTCACCTGGGTCAACGACACGATTCGCTCTACCCGCAGGCTACCAGGCAGGCTCCAGCAGCCGGGCCGCCGGATGCCACCGCGTCATCCCGGAGGCCAACCGAACCGACGGCCGCCGAGGACATGCAGGTGCAGGTGCGGCACGGAATTAAGGGCGTCCTCGCCGACGTTGAACACCAGCCGGTAGCCCGACTGGTCGATGCCCTCGGTGCCAGCCACCTGGCGCGCCGCACTGAACAGCGCGGCGAGCACTCCGCCATCGCCCGAGGTGAGGGCA
>JAJYAB010000104.1:0-5418 GCA_021779775.1 Actinomycetes bacterium | reverse complement strand
GCACTGTCGATGTGGCGCCGGGGCACGACCAGCACGTGCACGGGCGCTGCCGGCGCGATGTCGCGGAAGGCGATGGTATCGTCGTCGCTGGCCAAGACGTCGGCAGGCACCTCCCCCGCCACGATGCGGCAGAACAGGCACTCGGCACCGTCGCTCACGCTGGCACGCTAGTCGCCGGCGAGCCGGTCGGCGGCTGCTCCTCGGTTCCCTGGTCCACTGCCCTTCAGCTCGGGGTAGAGGTGCTCGAGGCTGCCAGGAGGGACCCGGCACGACTCGATGAACCCGTCGACGTCGTCGTGCTTCAGCCGGATCACCCGCCCGAACTTGTAGGCCACGAGGGACCCCTCGTCGATGAACCGGTACAGGCTCCTTAAGGTGACCCCGAGGCGCTCGGCAGCTTCTTTCGTGCTCATCCAGCGGATCTGCTCGGCCATACGGACCCTGCGACAGTCAGGCAGAGATGCGGAGGCCGAGCTCGTCGAGGCGCCGGCCCATGGCGTCGGGCGTCACCCCGAACAGGCAGGCGATGGCCCGGAGGTCCTCCGCCCGGATCGTGATCATCCGTCCGTTGAAGTCCTGCCGCTGCACCTGGATCATGCTCAGGAACCTCCGGAGCAGGTCGCGCTCGGGACCGCTGACCGAGTTGAGCTTGGTCAGGTCGATGGTGATCTTCTCCTGGCCGTCCCACGGGTGCAACGCCCGCCGCGCCCGAGCCTGGTCGGCGGCAGGCCCGGCGGCCTCCTGGTCGTTCGGGCCTCCCCAGCGGTTCGTGTCGTCCTCGGCCTGTGGCAGGAGCTGGTCGACGGGCACGTCGTACAGTCGGGCCAGGCGCTGCAGACGAGGCACCGATATGGCGCGCTCCCCACGCTCGTACGCACCGAGCACCGACGCCTTGAACTCCTGCTCGGACATGGCCTCGACGGCCTGCAGGGACAACCGCATCTGCTTGCGCACCGCGCGCAGCCGAGAGCCGACCGCACGGGCATACGCCGCGCGCGCCGACTCCTCCTGCTCGTCTTCCTCGTCCAAGACCGGCTGGTTCACCGTCACCATCTGACCCCTCGCCGCGCTGCACTCGTTGCGCGAGGCCGGGCGGCCTCGCGTGCTCTGCACCACTCTCGCGTGCTCTGCACCACTGGTGCGCACGTCCAGCGGTACCGAGAACCGTTGCCCCGTGGAGCGTTGTCAGCACTATCTTTCCTCACGTAGCGTGGTGCATGCAAGGACGGCTGTCCCGACGTCGCGACGCAGGGCACCGACGTCGGTGCACCGCAAGCAGGGTCGAGGGGAGCAAGGTTGGCACCTCGTGACATGCCCATGGCCGACACCGGCCAAGCATCACCGTGTCCTCGACACCGGCGCCCCGCTCCCCCGTTGTCCCCCAGGGCGGCGCCCACGGTCATTTGCATCCCAGGGTAGCGAGGCCCGGGCGGCGCTCACCGCCGGTCGGTGACGTGTGCGGTCGTCGGCAGCCGCATCGCTGCCCAACGGCGGCGATGCGCTGGTCGAAGCGATCGTGGCCGATCGACCCGCCCGGTCCTGGTGGACTCGTGCCGCGGGCTGTCACGCCGATGGCACCGGCGGGGGGCCGGCGACGCCGTCGCGCCAGGCGACCAGCACCACAGCGGCGAACACCGCTGCCGTCTCGGCCCGCAACACCGCTGGGCCGAGGCTGGCCGTGGGCCGGCCGGCGAGCTCGTCGTCGGTCCACCCACCTTCGGGCCCGACGGCCATCGACCGCAGCAGCCCTGCGGGAAGCCGTGCACCAGGGTCCGCCAGCGTCATCTGGGCCAGCGGCGTCTGGGCCAGCGGCGTCTGGCCGGGCGTCGCCGCCGCCCCGACCGCCGAGTCGGCCTGGCGGAGCGACCAGACACCGCACACGTCGGGCACCCGTGGGCGACGGCTCTGGGCTGCCGCATGGTGCGCCACCCGGCGAAGCCGCTGGAGGTTCCGGTCCTGGCGCTCACCAGACCAGCGGACGACGGCCCGGGCGGCGTCCAGGACGACGATCCTGTCTACGCCGGCTTCGGTGAGCTTCTGGACGACCCATTCCGGCCGGTCGCCTTTGACCGGGACGAACCCCACCGTCACCGGGTACGGCGGGGCGGGGCACATGACGACCTCGCCATCGGGCCGCAGCGCGTCCCCGGCCGCTTGCCCGGCGACGACGCAGCGACGCCAGCGGCCGGTGCCGTCGGCAGCCACGACCACCTCGCCGGGACGCAGCCGGCGGACACGGAGCAGGTGGTGCGCATCGTCGTCGAGGAGGACGGGCGTCTCCAGGTCACCAACGAACACCTGCGCGGCGGCGCCGGTGGATGCCGGCCACGACCCGGCCGGTGGCACCGCTACCCGAACGCCGAGCGGATGCGCGACATGATGCCGTCGTCGGGAGGGTTGACGGCTTCACCTCGCTCGGAAGCCAAGCGGCGCAACAGCTCCTGCTGAGACTTGGTCACTCCGGTCGGGGTGTCGACCACCACCTCCACGAGCAGGTCACCGCGTCCTCGGCCGCGCACCTGGGGCACACCGCGGCCGCGCAGCCGGATGAGGTGACCGGTCTGGGTGCCCGGCTGCACGGTCAGCTGCTCTTCGCCGTCGAAGGTCTCGAATGGGACCGACACGCCCAGCGCCGCCTGGGTCACCGCCACGTGCAATTGGGCGACAAGATCGTTCCCGCGACGGACGAACCGATCGTCGCCTTGGACAGCCAGATGCACGTAGAGGTCGCCCGGCGGCCCGCCCCGGGGCCCTGCTGGACCACGTCCGGTCAGGCGCAAGGTGGCGCCCTGGTCGACCCCTGCCGGCACGTCCACCGTGAATGTGCGCTGCTCGACTCGCCGACCCTCGCCGTGACAGTCGACGCACGGGGTCGGAACGGCTTCACCGAGTCCCTGGCAGCGAGGGCACGGCACCGCCGTGACGACCTGCCCCAGGATCGACTGCCGGACACGGCGCAGCTCGCCGGCGCCGGCACACTCGGGGCACCGGATGGCGCTGGTTCCGGGACGGGCGCCGCTGCCGCCGCATGTGGCGCAGGCCACCAGACCGTCGAGCGTGACGTCACGGCGCACGCCGAACACCGCCTCACGAAGCGTCAGCTCCACCACGATCTCCGCATCGGCGCCGCGCAGTGGACCGGCGTGTCCCGCACGGCTGCCACCGGCCCCGCCGAAGAACGCGTCGAAGAGATCCCCGAGGCCACCCGCTGCGCTGCCGAACGGGCCGAACCCGCCTTGGCCCCCGTCGACTCCGTCAGGCCCGTAGCGGTCGTAGCGCGCCCGACGCTCGGGATCCCGCAGCACCTCGTAGGCCTGCCCGATCTCCTTGAACCGTGCCTCGGCGTCGGGATCCCCCCCGGTGCGGTCAGGGTGCAGCTCGCGGGCCCGAGCCCGGTAGGCGCGCTTGATCTGGTCATCCGACGCTCCACGCTCGACTCCGAGCAACGCGTAGTAGTCAGCAGGCATGTCAAGCGCTCCCAGGTTCCGGGCGGCTCGGCGTGCCGTCGGGTTCGTCGTTACGCCGGGCCAGCCGGCGGCTCAGTTGGTCTCCGACGACGTGCACCGCCGCCAACGCTCGGGGATAGTCCATGCGGGTAGGACCGAGCACGCCGATCGTGCCTCCCACCTCGCCAGCCACCGACACCGGGGCGACCACCAGGGCACACGAAGCGAGCGGCTCGAACCCGTGCTCGGTGCCGATGGCCACCGACAGGCCGCGATCCAAGATGTGCTCGATCAGCTCGACGACCACGAGCTGCTGCTCCAGGATCGACAGCACCGACCGCACCGTGTCGACCGCGTCGAAGGCGTCTGCCATCCTCGACGATCCTCCGACGAACACATGCGCGGGCTCGTCGCCCGGGCCGAACCCGCGGATCGCTGCTGCCACGATGTCCGCCACCTCGTCGACCGCTGCATCACCGGTCCGGGCGACTTCCGGCTGGGCCGTCAGCGTGCTGCCCTGCATCTGCACGGTGAGGTGCGCCGCCGCTGACGCCACCACGCCGTCGCTGGCGTCGGTCCGCAGGTCGACCGTGCGCTTCTCCACGGCGCCGTCGGCCAGCACGACGAGCACGAGCACGACGCGCGGTGCCAACCCGACGAGCTGCACCGAGCGGATGGTGGCCGACTCGTGGGTGGGACCGACGACGACTGCCGCGTAGTCGGTCAGGTTGGCCAGGAGCCCGCTGGTCCTGCCCAGCAGCTCCTGCATCTCACCGTGGACGTCGGCGAAGAACTGGCGGATCTCCTGGCGCTCGGGAGCACCCAACCGACCCGGTGCAAGATGGTCGACGAAGAACCGGTAGCCCTTGTCGGTAGGGATGCGGCCGGCGCTGGTGTGCGGCTGCACGAGGTAGCCCTCGTGCTCGAGGGCAGCCATCTCGCTGCGGACGGTAGCCGACGACACGGTCACCCCAGGCGTCGCGGTGACATGAGACGATCCGACTGGCTGGGCGGTCTCGATGTACTCCGACACCACCGCGTTAAGGATCGCCGCCTTGCGCTCGTCGAGCGCCGACGCGGCAGGAGCCGGCTCGTCTTCCCCGGCTGGCGTCTGGTCGTGGAACATGCTTCCCCGTCGGTACGGCAAGGTTGTTGGCACTCGATCCTACCGAGTGCCAAGCCCTGCCGAGTGCCAAGCCCTGCCGAGTGCCAAGCCCTGCCGAGTGCCGGGGCGCAGCGCGGCGCAGCCTGTAGCTGCCTGTCCGCGCTAGTCGTCGAGCCGGAGCGCAGCGACGAAGGCCTCTTGGGGAACCTCGACGCGACCGATCGACTTCATCTTCTTCTTCCCTTCCTTCTGCTTCTCGAGAAGCTTGCGCTTCCGACTGATGTCGCCGCCGTAGCATTTGGCCAGCACGTCTTTGCGCCGGGCCTTGACCGTCTCGCGGGCGATGACCCGCCCGCCGATCGCCGCCTGGATCGGGACGTCGAACATCTGCCGCGGGATCAGCTGGCTGAGCTTCTCCACCATGCGACGCCCGTAGCGGTCTGCCGTTGCCCGATGCACCACGGTGGAGAAGGCGTCCACCGGCGTGTGGTTTATGAGGAGATCCACCTTCACCAGCGGGCCGGTGGCGTACCCCGCAGGCTCGTAGTCGAGGCTGGCGTAGCCCTTGGTACGGCTCTTCAACTGGTCGAAGAAGTCGACGACCACCTCGGCCAGGGGGATCCGGTAGACGAGCTCGAGTCGCTCGGGCGACAGGTACTCCATCCGGTCCAGCTCGCCACGACGGCTCTGGCACAGCTCCATCGTGGTGCCGATGTGCTCCGCGGGGACGATCAGCGTGGCCCGCAGCACCGGCTCGTCGATGTGGTCCACGGTGCTCGGCTCGGGCATCGCGCTGGGGTTGTCGAAGCGCACCTCCGAGCCATCGGTCAGGTGGGCCACGTAGGCCACCGCTGGGGCCGTGGCGAT
>JAJYAB010000103.1:3302-6463 GCA_021779775.1 Actinomycetes bacterium | reverse complement strand
TCGCCGGCGTCGTGGGCGAGGAGCAGCGCACAGTCGATGTGTGCCAGCGACCCGGTCAGGCGGGGGGCACCGTTGCTGGCGGGCTCCCACGCCAAACCGGAGAACTTGTCGCCGCCGGACGCGGCGAAGGCCTGGCACA
This sequence comes from Actinomycetes bacterium, assembly GCA_021779775.1. Lineage (GTDB taxonomy): Bacteria > Actinomycetota > Acidimicrobiia > Acidimicrobiales > UBA8190 > JAJYAB01. Next base: position 6,324 of record JAJYAB010000103.1, on the reverse strand, counting down.
CCGCCTGCTGGGTGTCGGCGAGCACGTTGACGCAGAACACGCCGGCACGCCGGATGCGCGGCCAGCTGGTCGACTGCTTGGCCGGGGCCAGTGCCACCAACGGGGGCTCGAGCGACAGCGACGTGAACGACTGGCAGGTGAAGCCGACCGGCACGCCGTCCTCCATGGCGGTGACCACCGTGACCCCGCTGGCGAACCGCCCGAGCACCCGGCGGAAGCCCGCTGTGTCGAAGGTGGTGGGATCGCTCATCGGCCCTTCCTCGGGATCGGCGCCACCTCGGCCGGGCTCGGCGGGTCAGGCACCGGTGGGATCGAGGGCCAATCCTTCCGCAGCGGCCAGCACCACGTCGAGGCGGCCCGCCTGCGCCATAGCCCCGGCGGCGTCCACGGCCCGGTCGATGTGGTCGTCGTCATGCGCCGGGTCGTGGTGGAACAATGCCAGCCGTCGGGCTCCGGCTTCTGCTGCCACGTGAACGGCGTACCGCACCGTGGAATGGCCCCAGTCGACCTTGCCGACGAACTCCTCGTCGCTGTACTGGGCGTCGTGCACCAGAAGGTCGACGCCGTCGGCCAGCTCCAGCACGCCGTCGGCGACGCCACGGTGGTCGGGCGGGGCCTGGTGGTCCGGGATGTACGCCAACGACGCTCCGTCGGCCTCGATGCGAAACCCGAGCGTGGTGCCGAGGTGCGGCACGCGGCGCACGACGACCTTGGTCTGGCCGATGTAGAGGGTGTCGTCGGCAACCTCGCGGAAGTCGACAGACCCGTGCAGCTGCTGGACCTGCACCGGGAAGAACGGCGGCTGCACCACCTGGTCGATCAGCTCGTCGAGCGATCCGGACTCCTGGGGCGGCCCGTACACCGTCATGCGGCCGCCGGGCTGCAGCAGCGGCTGGAAGAAGGGCAGCCCGATGACATGGTCCCAGTGGAGGTGGGTGAGCAGCGCCGTCACCTCGCGCTGCCCGTCGCCCGCAGCGGCCAGCACGTCGCCCAACGGGCGCAGGCCGGTGCCGAGGTCGAGCACCAGAGGAGGACCGTCGTCGAACGCCACCACGATGCACGCGGTGTTCCCCCCATAGCGGGCATACGACGGGCCGCTGCACGGGCACGAGCCCCGGACTCCGAAGAACGTCGCGCGCAGTGGACCGACCCTTTCCCCATGGCCGACGGGGACAGCCGCTGACCGGCCCCTCCCCGAGGCGGTGCGCCAGCCCCGAAGGCTCCAGCCCGATCGACACTAGTCTTCGCCCATGCAACCGCACGCGTCGCCCGATCGCACCGGGCAGGTCACCGCCAACGGCGTCGAGCTCGCCTACCTCCACGACGGTCCTCTCGACGGGCCGCTCGCTCTCTGCCTGCACGGCTTCCCCGACACGGCGTACACGTGGCGCCACCTGCTTCCCGACCTGGCGGCAGCCGGGTACCACGCCGTAGCACCGTTCATGCGAGGGTACGCCCCGAGCGGCGTGCCAGCCGACGGGGCATACCAGACCGGCGCCCTGGCGACGGACGCCTGCGCGCTCCACGAGGCCCTCGGCGGCGGAGCCGACGCCGTGGTCATCGGCCACGACTGGGGCGCCTACGCCGCCTACGGTGCCGCCGGGCTGGCTCCCGAGCGCTGGCGCCGCGTGGTGGCCATGGCGGTCCCGCCGCCAGCCGCCATGGCTGCCAGTTTCTTCGCCTACCGGCAGATCAAGCGGAGCTTCTACATGTTCTTCTTCCAGTCGCCGCTGGCCGAGATCGCGGTGTCGCTCGACGGCTACGCCTTCCTCGACCACCTGTGGGAGGACTGGTCACCCGGGTACGACGCCACGTGGGACGTGGCCCGGGTGAAGGAGGCGCTCGGCGACCCCGAGCGCCTGGCCGCCGCCATCGGGTACTACCGGGCGGCGTTCGACCCGGGTCGCCACCAGCCCGCCTACGGGCCAGCCCAGTCGGCTTCGAGCTCCACGCCGCCCCAGCGGACCCTCTACCTGCACGGCGCCGACGACGGCTGCATCGGCCTCGACGTGGTGGGCGACGTGGTGCCGCACCTGGCCGCCGGATCGGAGCAGCTGGTGATCGACGGGGCAGGGCACTTCCTGCAGCTAGAGCGTCCAGAGCCGGTCAACGCGGCGGTACTGCGCTTCCTGGGCTCGTGACCGGCCGCCTTCCTGGGCTCGTGACCGGCCGGCCGCCGGGCGAAGGGCCCAGCTCGACCTGAGCGCACGCTCCGGTACCGCTCAGCCTCCGGTACCGCTCAGCCTCCGGAGTCCCCGTAGGCCAGGGACACGACCTCGGGCAGGAGCCGGGGCCGCAGCCACTGCCCCGCGTCGTAGGAGATGTGGATCCCGTCACTCCAACGCACGACGACACCGTCGACGGTCGACGTGTAGTGCCCCTGGGGGTCGAGCACCAGGTTCAGGTCGTACACGGTGACCACCCCAGGATGCCGGGCGGCCACCGCCCTGACCAGGGCGTTGTAGGCGTTGGCCCGCGCGGGCGTGTCCTCGGGGTAGATGGTGCCGTCCGGCGCCTCCGCCGGGTCGACATAGGGCATCGTGAAGAGGATCACCTTCGCTCCGTGCGCGCTGAAGATGCCGACGGCCTGGTTGAGCTCGGCGCCGAGGTGGTTGTCCCACACCGGCTCACCGATGTGGACCCACGAGCCCTGGTAGAGATGGTCGGCGACCTCCCACCGGCCGAGGAGCAGCCCGACGACCTGCGGTCGCTGCTTGTCGACCACCCTCGCGAACGTCGTCCGCCAGTCCTTGCACCCGGGCGTGGCCGGGCCGATGTTGCCGGACACGTCGATCTGGGTCTGGGGGTCGAGGTCACAGCCGAGCGTGCCGTACGGCAGCACATCGACACCCCACATGCGCCGGGCGCCCGGCGTCAGCCCGAGCTCGAGGGTGAACGCCATCGAGTCCCCGAACATGGCGAAGCGGACCGGGTTCCAGCCCCGCCACCGTGATGGCGATTGGATCGGTGATGCTGCCTGCGATGATCAATGCGGGCTACCCAAAGCGTTTCGCCGTGGGTG
>JAJYAB010000103.1:0-3292 GCA_021779775.1 Actinomycetes bacterium | reverse complement strand
AAGGCGTGGGCAGCGGTCAGCTGCTGCGACTCGACCGCCGACAGCCCGGAGGACCGGGTGAGGGGCGACGCCGCAGCGGGGGGCACCATGGTGGTGAGGAACACCACGCCAGCGGTGGCCCCGATGGCGATCGGGGTGACGACCCAGGCCCGCCACGAGCGGATGGCGCCGCGCCGGATCGGGAGCTCGACGACGTAGGAGGAAGCCACGGCGAAGGCGAAGCTCACCGCCGAGCGGAGCAGGAACAGCGGCCAGCCGACGAGCCCGGTGCGCGCCCCGGTCAACGTCAAGATGATGGGCCAGTGCCACAGGTACAGCCCGTAGGAGATGGTGCCGACATAGGCGAGCGGCCGCCACCCGAGCATCCGGGCTGGGATGCTCCGTGGGGCCTGCACCACCCCCATGATGACCAGCGCCACCATAGCGTCCGCCAGAAGGAAACCGCCCAGGTAGGGGAACCCCGAGCTCTCGTTCAGCCGGATCCACTCCACGGCGAAGGCGACGGCCGCCAGCACCACCAGGGTCGACATGACCCGCCGGCCGAGCGCCGTGACGACCGGGCCCCGGCCGCGGTGCGCCAGGGCAATGGCGACGACGGCGCCGAGCAGGAGATCCTGGGCACGGGTGTCGGTGCCGTAGTAGAGGCGGCTGGGATCCGTTCCGGGGTGGAAGAGCAGCGCCATCTCCGCGGCCGACGCCGCGGCGGCGGCGGCCGTCAGCGCCAGCAGGGGGCGCAGCCGTCCCCGCCATTTCAGCACGCCCAGCACGACCAGCGGCCACACCAGGTAGAACTGCTCCTCGATGGCGAGCGTCCAGGTGTGCAGGAGCGGGGACTGCACCGCGCTCTGGGCGAAATAGCTCTGCCCCGACAGGATCTGGTGCCAGTTGCCGAAGTAGGCGAGCGTCGCCAGAGCGTCGATCCGCAGCGCGCCCCGGGTGCCGGGTGGTGCGATGAGCCACGCGTAGAAGGCGATCCCGACCAGCAGGACGAAGAGCGCCGGGAGGAGCCGCCGGGCCCGTCGGGCCCAGAACCGGCGCAGGCTGACGGTGCCGGAGGTCGTCCACTCCTTGACCAGCAGCGCGGTGATCAAGTAGCCGCTCAGGACGAAGAAGACGTTGACGGAGATGAACCCGCCGGCTGCCCATCCGAGGCCGCTGTGGTTGGCCATGATGCCGATGATCGAGATCGCCCTGATCCCATCGAGCCCGGAGTTGTAGGACAGGCGCGTGTCGCCCGGCCGGGCGGGCCAGGCCCTCGGTGAACTGCCGGGTGAGACGGGCGTCGGCACTCAGCAGCCCGGGCCACTCGGACGAGGCTCGGGGCCGGAGGTCGAACGCGTGACCCGGTGTACGGCACGACTCGTGACGACCGCACCCGCACCCGCACCCGCACCCGCACCCGCACCCGCACCCGCACCCGCACCCGCACCCGCACCCGCACCCGCACCCGCACCCGCACTGGTGCCGGCCGGGGTGTCGTCGCGCACGGACGGTCCGGCGTCGGACGTGGTCGCCCCGACCCCGCCGGCCGCTTGCACATCCGGCGCTCCCAGCATGGCCGGCGCGGCACTTGCCACCACCCCCCAGGTGGCGACGATCCACCATCCGGTCAAGGCAGGGAGCTCCGTGACCCGGTGCACGGTCGTGAGCAGCCAGGGCCCGATGGCGCCCGAGCCGACGACCAGCGCGCCACCCACGGCGGCAAGCCCGCACGCCATGGCGGTCCAGCCCCACCAGTCGTTGGCGACGCCGCAACGGCGGCGGACCGGCGACAGGAACAGGCCGCCCACCACCGCGACGGGGAGCGCGATCCACAGGACGTGGAGGTACGGAGCCATCCCCTGCGCGGCGGCCCGTGCCCTGCCGGCGAAGGTGTGGGCAGGAGACAGCGACGAGGCTTGGCCCCGGGCGTGGATGAGGAGCATGAGGACCGGCCAGGCCCCCACGATGGCTTCCGCGAGCACACCGAGGAGCACGGGACGGCGCCATTCGCTGCGACGCCGGTCCCCCGGCAACGCCATGAGCCCGCGCACCGCGATGAGCACGATGAGCGCGGCCGCCGTGACGACACCCTCGTCCTTGGACAGGCCGGCAACCAGCAGGAGCAGCAGGGCCGCTCCCTGCTCGGCCCGACCGGTCCGCATCTGCAGCCCGTAGGCCACGGCACCGACGGCGGCGAGCGACCACAGGGGATCGGCATAGCCGTTGGTCATGAAGGGCTCGGTCGTCCCGAAAGCGATGATGGTGAGGAGCACCGCGGCGACCAGGCCCACCACCGGAGCGGCGGCCCGGGCCAGACCCGAGCCGGTCGCCACCACGGTGCGCCGGCCGCACTCCACCAACGCGAAGGCCGCCGTGGCCAGGGCGCAGGTGTTCAAGATGGCGGTCACGACCACACCCAGGCGCAGCGTGTGGTCGCCGGTCACGCTCCACGACACCGCCGTCGCCGCGCTGACCAGCGGAGGGTAGGCACTCTGGTTCACCACCAGGTACCGGACCCGCATGTCCGTCAGCAGCTGGTGGTGAGGCTGGAGGAACCACCCGGCCCGCATCTGCCACAGGGCGCGGGCGTCGAAGCCGACCGTCGGCGAGGACAGGTCCCGGAGGCACCAGGCGCACGCAGCGAGGATCCCCACCGCTCCGATGACCCCGACGGCTCGGTACCAGCCCGGTTGGCGACCATCCCCGTCGCGAGAGCGGTCGGCCCACGGTCGCAGGCGGGGCCGGCAGAGCCAGACGACGGCCACCACGGCAGCGCCCGCCAGAGCCAGCCCCACGAACCAGCCCATGAACGTACCGCCGGTGGCGAGGAAGCAGGTGGCAGCCAAGGCGGCGACCACCGCGCCGGCCAGCGGCACCAGCGTGACGGTGATCCATCGCCTGCCGACCAGCGCCAACGCGGGAGCGGTGCCCGCAGCCGCCAGGGTGAGCACGGCGACGATGGTGGCCGGGACCGTCGTCATCGCTTCGCATCCGGGCGCCACACCGCTCCCGACGCCGACCGGGGCGTCGGAGCCGGCGTCGGAGCCGGGGTCGGGGCCGGCGTCGGGGCCGGCGTCGGGGCCGTCACAGCGGCGGTGGCGGAGGGGGCCCGTTCCCGGCACACGACGCCCCGGTGCCGATCCGGACCGAGCTCCCGTCATGGGCCGTCGTGTAGTGCGCGACGACCACGGTGCCGCGGCAGGCGCCGGGCCCGCGCACGCCGTCGCGCAGGGAGAGCTGGGCGACGGCGCTGGAGGCGGGGTCGGCGATCGTGACCCAGCTCCCCACCCCCTGTAACAACGTGATGAAG
>JAJYAB010000102.1 GCA_021779775.1 Actinomycetes bacterium | reverse complement strand
CGCAGGTTGGCCCGCTCGACCTTCGGGCGGGCCGACGCCCGGGTGGGGCGGGCCAGGTCGACGCCACGTAGACCGGCCCAGATGATGACCAGGCCGAGCCCGACCCCGGCCCCACAAAGGGTGGCGGCGGCGGTCACTGCTCCCACCACCCTTGGGGCCGGTCCAGGAGTCCCGGGTCGAAGCCGACCGCGGCCAGCTGGTCGAGGGTCTCGTTGCGTAGCGGGACTCCGGGGACGGCCCGGCCGCCGGGCCCGGGGCGGAAGACCTCGTTGGAGACGACCATCGGTCCCTCGGCGTCGACCACCTCCCTGATCGAGGACACGTATCGCCGGTCGCCGTCCTGGGCCAGGTAGACGACGAAGTGGACGGCGTTGGCGACCAGCAGGTTGGTCGCTTCCAATGGCAGGCGTTCTGGGGCCTGGATGGCGTAGGTGGCGAGCTTGGAGAAGGCGCCACGGGAGCTGGACGCGTGGAGGGTGGCCATGGACCCGTCGGTGCCCTGGGACATGGCGTTCAACAGGGCGAGGACCTCTTCGCCGCGGGCTTCGCCGACGATCACCCGATCGGGGCTCATGCGCAGCGCCCAGCGGACCAGCTCGGCCAGGCTGACCCCGCCCTCGCCTTCCAGGTTGGGCTCGCGGGCTTCGAGGGCGACGACGTCGGGGTGCAGGTCGCCGAAGCGGTCCAGGCCCAGCTCGAGGGAGTCCTCGATGGTGATGAGCCGCTCGGACGGCGCGATGTCGGCAGCCATGGCGCGGAGCAGCGTGGTCTTGCCCGCCCCGGTGCCCCCGCAGATGATGCACGACTTCTTCGCCAGCATCACGGCCCGCACGAACTCGCGTAGCGCTAGGTCGAGGGTGCCCATCTTGATGAGCTCGTCGGGAGTGATGCGCAGGTAGCGGTGCCGGCGGATCGACAGGCACGGCCGGGCAGCCACCGCCATCAGCGCGAACAGCCGCGACCCGTCGGGGAGCTGGAGGGACAGGCGAGGCGAGCCGCGGTCGAAACGGCGCTCGCCGATCCCGGTCCGGGCAGCGGCGGTGCGCAGCATCTCCTCCAACTCCTCGTCGGAGCCGGCGATGGGTGCCACCTGCTCGCGGCGCCCGTCGGCGTAGCGGACCCACACCTGGTCGCAGCCATTCGCGTTGATGTTCTCGATGCCGGGGTCGTCCAACAGCCGCTGGAGGCGGTTGAGTCGGAACAGGGCGTCGAAGACCGCCCGGGACAGCTCGTCCTCCTCCGGTGCCGCCATGACCGCGGTCCGCTCTCGCAGCGCCTGGGTGGCCCGGCGTTCCAACGCCTCGGCGATCAACTGGCGCCCGAGCGCCTGCTCGTCCGCGGCGCCGAGCGGCGGGCGACCGGCCACGGCCAGGTCACGCTCGCGCCCCGACAGGGCGGCGAGCACCTCGGCCCGCACGTCCCCGACAAGCGCGTTGTCCGCGCTCACCGTGGTATCCCCAACCGGCGAACGCTCACTGCGATACCTCCTCGGGAGTGCTGCCATTCGGCGATCGGGGCACGGGCTCGGCCCGCCAGGCTGCAAGCACCCGGGTCCGCAACGCTCCAGTCCGCGTCGGCCGTGTCGACGCCGCCAGCGCTTCGCCGGAGCCGCACCCAGTGGCCTGGGGTACGCCTGCCAGCTCCTTGGCGAGGCGGGCGGCCAGCGACCTGGCGGCGCGCACCAGCGGCGAGAGGCGCAGCTCCCGGGCCGACGCCGGGACCGACACGAGTGCCCCGGCGGCCTCGGGATCCCACGGCAGACGGGCGAGGACCTCGACGCCGAGCGCCTCGGCGATCTCCGCGTCGGGGTAGGGGCCGTCGCCCACCAGCACCAATGCGACACGCCCCGAGTCGAAGGGGTTGGCCTCGCTCCAGATCGCCAGGGCGTGCAGGTCGGCCAGGCGCGGCCGGGCTGCGAGCACCACCCGGTCCGCTCCCTCGAACACCCCAGCCCCAGGCACGCTGGGATCGAGCCGGCCGCAGTCCACCAGCACATCCGCGTCGAGCGTCCCGAGATGGCCCGCAAGCCCGGCGAGCATCCCAAGGGCGCTGCGAGCCTGGTCGGCCGACGCCGGGCCGGCCAGCACCGCCGCCCCGCCCGCCAACTCCTGGCAGTGCTCCCAGACGAGGCCAGGGTCGAAGCTGCGCCGAGCCGCCGCCGCCAGGGAGACCAGGCTCGGCTCGGGCGGCCACCCCGACGCCGCGGCCATGGTCCCACCAGCAGGGTCGAGCTCGACGAGTAGGACCCGGCGCTCCTTGGGCCAGGTGGCGGCCAACGCCAACGTCAGGGTGGTCACCGCGCACGAGCGGACCGAGCCGAGCGCCACCACCCCCACCGTCAGGCCCCCGACCCGACCTCGACGAGGCTTGCCTGGCCCGCCGCTGCCAGCGCGGCGACCTCGTCGGCGTCGGCACGGGTCACTTGGAGGGAGAACACCGTCGGGCTGCCCGACCCGGCCGGCGCCGCATCCACCGCCAGCACCGTCGCCGCCACCGGGCTCCCGCTCGTGACGCTGCCGGCGCCGCTCCCCGACGACGGCGAGGCGACCGGCACCACCTGCACCCGGTCGCCCGGAGCGAGGTCCGGCGGGTACCCGCCGGGCTTGAGTCCGACCGCCACCACGTCCGATCCCGATCCCACCGCCGGCGGGGCCCCGACCTCGGAGCTGGTCAAGAGCGCCCCTGCCACCAGCGGGACCGCCACGTGGCGGCCCACCACGCTCGACTCGTCGGCGACCGGGACCACCTGCAAGCCGGCACCGGTCGACACCCGTGCCACTCGCAGGTCGCCGCTCGTGAGCACCTGGCCGGCGGCGAGAGGCTGGGCGACCACCAGGACCTGTTCCCGGCTGCCGAGGTGCAAGGAGGCATCGGCAAACGCCAAGGCGAAGCCGATCACCAGCAGCACCCCCACCACGACGAGCGGCAGCTGGCGGTGGCGACGCGACGTCGGGCCGCGCCCGCCCGCCGCCCGGGCGCCATCGGATGCCCGCTGGCCGTTGGTCCGAGTTGGTGCAGCAGTGCTCGCCATCGCGTCGCCTCCTTTCAGTTGCCTCCCCCGGTCGGGGTGTTGATCGCCTGCGACTCCGTCACGGTCACCGCGACCTCGGCGGCCGGGCCCGCCTGGAGGCCGAGGTTCCCGCCCCCCGGCGCGCCCGCTGCCGTCCAGGTGACCGACCAGTAGAGCGTGGCGGTCACCTGGTAGGTGCCGGCCTGTCCCCAGGTGTAGGAGCAACTCGTCGTCGCGTTCGGGGCGGACGCGCGGTAGGGGGTGCCTGGACCGTTACAGGTCACGGTGTCGCCGTCGCCCATGTTCCACACCACCTTCGAAGGGGTGGCGGTTGCCGTCGTGGTCACCGTGCCAGCAGACGCCGACGCGCTGAGGGTCTGCCAGGCGCCCGGGTTGACCCACATCCACGTCGCCACACCCACCAGCTGCGGGCTGCCCGACGGCGGGGCCATCTCGATGGTCGGTGAGGTGAGCGGCAGCTGCTTGACCGCCTGTTGGGCCACCACCACCGGGTTCACCTGCACCACGCCGGCTGCGGGCTGGGCGTTGGTCACCCAGATCGGCGGCATCGGGTCGATAACCCCGGGGCCGGCACAGACCGGGAACACCCATTGGCCCGGCTGAGCGCCCCCGACCCCGATCGACGCCGTGGCCGACGGGCCGCCCGCCGTATAGGTGCAGCCGTAGGGCTGGTTCGGGTTCACCTTGCCCGGCGGTGGGTCGCTGCCTCCCGCTTTGGCCCACGACGAGCCGGCTGGTGGCGTCCAATGCGTCTCGCCGGCCTGCACCGTGAGCTGTCCGCCCGACGCCTGCGCGCTGGCCGAGCCGTACTGACCATTGGGGTCGTTGGCCCAGGCCGGCTCCGCACCAGCAAACGCCGACGCCCCGACGGCCACCACGAAGATGACGATGGTCAGGAGCCGGGCGCGCATTTTCCGTCCGTCACGATCTGCTTGGAGACCTTCCACGAGCCGCCCGTCAGGACCAGCGTGGAAGTCACCCCGTCGTTCTCCGGCGGCGTGACCGGCGGCACCGGCTTGCCCGTCGCCCGGTAGACGAGCTCGGCGGTGCTGTAGGCGCAGTCCGTTACCGTCGCCGACGTCGCCGATAGGGCCGCGATCTTCGGGTGCAGCGTCGTCGTACCACGCCCGACCATCCCTTGACGCTGGTCCGCCAACAGGTTTGCCTTTACCTGCTGCAACTCAGGGTCGACCATCGTCGCCGCCAGCTCCGGGTCCTCCGGGTTGGCGTCAGCCAGCGCGTGCGCGAAGGCCGCCCAGCCGGCGCGGTAGGCGGAGAGAACCGCCGCCGCGGTGGGCGAAGTCGCCGAGGTAGTCGTCGGAGAGATCGCGGTGCTTGACGGATGGCGACTTGAGTCAGCTCGGCTCGAGCCACATCCGGCAAGTGCCGCCGCAAGAAGAGCGCAAAAAACGATGCCTCCCACTTCTTGAGGCAGGTGACTGCGTCGGTCGGAACCACGATGACCCCAGCGACAACTCACGATCTTCTCCTCCGGACATTCTCCCGTCAACTTGGGAGTCCTGTCAGTGACCGAAGTCCGACTCAAGTCGGACTTCGGTCACATGTCAGTGGCGCCGATCAGGAACCCGCAAGGCGGGCCAGAGCGAGTCGATCCGAAACCACGATGCCGGCCGGGCCAACCTCCACCAGGCCCTCTTGACGGAGCGGGGCCAGACTACGGGCGACGACCTCGCGCACCGAGCCCACGGCGGCCGCGAGCTGTGCCTGGTGAACGGGCAGATGATCGTCCTGGTTCGCTGGCAGAAGGGCGAGCAGATGGTAGGCGAGGCGCTGACGCAGCGACTTGAACGCCACTCGGGCGAGTTCCGCCTCTACGCCGTCGAGGTGGGTGCTGATCTCTTCGGCGGCTGCCCAGCCCAAGCGTGGATAGCCGCGGATCAGCTCTGTGAAGCGCTCGTCCCCGACGCGAAGCAACCGAGTCGGCGCAAGGCCTTGGAATGCGGTCGGGTAGCGGCGACCTGCGAGACGGGCCAGACCAACGGCAGACGATGCAGACAGGTAACCGACGGTCAGCTGCCGCCCACTCGGGTCCGCGATGAACGCTCGGACCCTACCCTCGACTATGACCGAGAGCTCCGGCTCGTACAACAGCTGGCCGGCTCCCAACCCGGCTGGTACCGCCTCGGCCGCGACCCGTGCCAGCACCTCACTCGGCAGCACGGCCAAGAAGCTGGTGGCCAGTGCCGCTACCTCACCACCGCTACGGTCCAAGGGAACGGCCACGCGGACTACCGGGCCCGCGCCGCGGTACCAGTTGCTCCGCGTGTGCGAGGAGCAGATGGCGATTTGAACGGTGGATGGGGATGTAACTCTCGATAGCTCCGACAGGGGACCGGCGATACAACGAGCGACGAGAAAGCAACCATGGCGGACCGGTCCCACGGCCCGTCGGTGGTCGTCATCCTCGTCTCCCCCAGTGGTAGGTCTTTCTGCTCGATGTGGAGTGGTTCGTCGACACGGTGATGTTTCTACACTATCGAGTGGATAAACTATGTACCAGCGGCCTCCGGCCTGATCACCTGGTCGTGCCGCACGGGATACATGGAAGGTGGCTGTCATGACACTCGAAGTCTCCGCCGGGACGCTCATCGAGGCCGATCCCGAGGAGCTGGCGGAGTGGCGAGACTCGGTCGAGGGTCTGGTGGTGTCGCACGGAGCCCGAGAGGCGACCCGAGTGCTTTCGGCTGCCTGGGCACGGGCTCGGGCGCTGGGGCTGGTGGTGTCCGGCGTGCCGACCACCAACTACGTGAACACCATCCCTCCCGACGCCGAGCCAGCCTTCCCAGGGGACGAAGCAATCGAGGCTCGGATCCGCCACTACGTCCGCTGGAACGCAGCGGTCATGGTGGCGCGGGCAAACCGCCGGGCCGATGGGATCGGCGGTCACCTGGCTACCTACGCGTCGGCCGCCACGCTCTACGAGGTCGGCTTCAACCACTTCTTCCGAGGGGCCGCAGAAGGTGCCGGTGACCAGGTGTACTTCCAGGGGCATGCGTCTCCGGGCATCTACGCCCGGGCCTACCTCGAGGGCCGAGTCGACGAGGCGGACCTGGACGGGTTTCGCCGAGAGGTTGGGGGCGGTCTTCCGAGCTACCCGCATCCTCGCCGGAGCGACTTCTGGCAGTTCCCGACGGTGTCGATGGGCCTGGGGCCCCTGATGGCTGCCTACCAGGCCCGGTTCAATCGCTACCTCACCGATCGCCGGATCGCCGATGTCTCGGGTTCGCGGGTGTGGTGCTTCGTCGGGGACGGCGAGATGGATGAGCCCGAGTCGCTCGCCGCCGTCGCCATGGCGGGGCGGGAGAAGCTCTCGAACCTGGTGTTCGTGGTCAACTGCAACCTGCAGCGCCTCGACGGGCCGGTCCGTGGCAACGCCAAGATCATCCAGGAGCTCGAGGGCCTCTTCGTCGGCGCCGG
>JAJYAB010000101.1 GCA_021779775.1 Actinomycetes bacterium | reverse complement strand
TCTACAGCGACCCTACGCTGGGGGTGTGACGGTCGGAGCTCCGCCCCGAACTCGCTCGACCCCATGGCTGAAACCAGGGGCTTGCGCTCGCAGACCGGTCACAGCACTCAGCATGGCACGCCACTCTCCTGGGTAGGCAGACTCGGTAGGCGGACTCGTTGAACGGACCCGACACTCGTCGACCATGGGTGCCAGGTGGCTGTGGTGCTGGTGCCAGGTGGCTGTGGTGCTGGTGCCAGGTGGCTGTGGTGAAGGAGCTCCCTACCGGGCGACCGGCTCGCAGTCGAGCGCCAGTTCGGCGCGCAACCACGCGACCTCGGGCCCTGGGTGTGGGGCGTTGCGGTCGAGGGCGTTGCGGTGCTCCAGGATGCGCAGCTGCCGCTCCAGTCGCTGGCGATGCTCCGGGCGGGCGGCAGCCTGGCGCGGGCTGAGCCCGCCCAGATGCGGGTCGGGGTCGTCGACCCAGCGCCGATAGACGAGCGCCTGGAGGCGTTCGTCGGGCTCATGGGCAGAGCCGACGGGCCGGCGGCGGGAGGCCGTGTCGGCGCGCGCAGCGGCTGGTGCACCGTCGAGCGCTCGGCGAGCTTCCTCGATGGAGGAAAGACGTCGCTTCAGATCCGTGGCCAGCGGCCCGAGGCTCCGCTCGACGAGCGCGACGGCGCCGTCCAGGCGCTGCGCGGAGAGACAGGAGAGCTCGAGAACGTCTCCGCGCACGGTAAAGGTGCCCAAGGAGGTCGCGTCGCTGCCCTCGAGCTCGCCTCGCTCGTCGGTGTGAACCGGCCCGTCTTCCATGACGACCGCGCCCGGGGGGAGCAGCGGCCGGCGGGCGATGAGATCGCGGCGGCGGGCCAGCCAGTCGAAGACCCATTCGAAGCCCCGGTCGAAGGCGGAGTCGAAGGCCCCGTCGAAGAAGGTGTCGCTCCCATCGTCGTCCCCGGGACGCAGCATGAGCTCCGAGGTGCCACACAGCGCACGGAGCGCCGCGGCCCGGTCGCGCAGCCGCCAGGTCGCCTCCCCAAGAGCCACCGGATCACCCTCGAGCGTGTGGACGGTCCGCTCCGCCAGGCAGCCGGCTCCGCTCGCAGATAGGCGATGACGGCGTAGGCGTCGAGGACGGTCACCGCTTGCGGCAAGCCTCGGCCCTTCGGGCCAGCCGACGGGCTTCATCGGAGCTGGGTCCCCGACCTTGGTATTTCCCTTCGAGGTCGGCGACGAGCTGGTCCGGGGCTGGGAGCAGAACGACTCGGTCGCCCAGATCGACCACGACGACCTGGTGGGCGTTCCACCGCGCTCTCGTCGCAGCAGGAATGGACACCTGACCGTTGCGGGAGACCGTCATGACGTACGCGCCCGTCGGCATACCGGCATGATATGGCCGACAACTTTCGTTGTATGCGCGGCTCGTTACCTGGTGCCGGCGAACCTGCTCCCCGCCCGTGCCGAGACCCGGCGGTGCGGGGAGCCACCATCGTCGATCCAGACGGCTGCCGCTCGGTCCTGAGCCACCCCACCTGGCCTTGTGATCCAGAGCGCCCGGTCACCGGTCACCGATCCCCTTCCGGACGGTGTTCGTCGAGGCTCGTGCGCAGCACGTAGATCCCGTCGAGGGCCAGCGTGCGTCGACGCGGTTCTGCGGTCGGCACATAAGCCCGCCGACGACTGGTACAATGACTCGTACCAACGTCGAAGGAAGGGCAGCCGTGACCGTCACCGCCAGCGAGGCCCGCAAGAAGCTGTTCCCGCTCATCGAGCAAGTCAACGACGACCGCCAGCCGATCGAGATCACCTCTCGCCGGGGCGACGCCGTGCTCGTGTCGCGGGCCGACTGGGAAGCGCTGAACGAGACGGCCATGCTGCTGCGGGTGCCTGCCAACGCCCAGTGGTTGTTGGAGAGCCTGGCAGAGGCCCGCGCCGGGGTACGAGAAGAGCACACCCTTGATCGGAGCTAGGTGCGCCTCGTCTTCACCCCTCGCGGGTGGAAGGACTACGTCTGGTGGCAGGCGAATGACCGGGCCACCCTGAAGTGGATCAATCGCCTGGTCGACGATGCTCTGCGCGATCCGACGGCAGGCATTGGCAAGCCGGAACCGTTACGCCACGTACTCTCCGGATGCTGGTCACGGCGCATCGACGAGGAGCACCGACTGGTGTATCTCGTCGACGGCGAGGACTTGATCGTCCTACAGGCCCGTTACCACTACGAGGCATAGAACGCCGAGCGACGATGATCCGGAGCACGGCATCCCCGGCGCGTGCCCGGTAGCCGACTCCCACTCGACACGGGCGGGGGGGACGAACGTGGTGGCGCTAGAGCGCCTCACACCAAGCCGATCGCTGTGACGAGCCCGCTGTGCCGGCAAGCATCGACGAGGCGAGCGTCATAGGTGACGACCAGGTCGACGCCGAGGAGGATGACGGTAGCGAGACGGGTGGGGTCGAGCGTAGGGCCGCTCGATGAGGGCACTGCTGTCGATGTGGACACGCACCTCAGATCCGGTCGTCTCGCTCGATGAGATCGGCGCTGGTGGTTCCCGCCAGGAGGGTGCGGGGCGGCCCCTTGCGGACGAGCTCCGGGTGGCCGGTGTAGAAGCGGACGAACCGCCATCCGGTGCTGCCGAGCTTCACGAGGATGGGCGGCCCCAGAACCAGGCGTCGTTGATCCGCCCGATGTTGCGTGAAGAGAACTTGTCGCTGGCGAATGCCCGGCATGCCAAGCGATCTCCCGGGGAGCCGGCCCCCGTCGCCCACCGGCCGAGGAGCGCCAGGGCCTCCGAGTCGTCCATCCCGTCCACCACGGCACCGACCGTCTTGGGCACGAGGTCCCGGGGAATGCGGATCGACCCGTCGCACTTCCCTCCCACCGCGGGCACGTCCGAGACTACGACCGGGCACCCGCTAGCCAACGCCTCCACACCGGGCCTACTGAGGTAGTCCACGTCGGCCGGTGCCCACGTCACGTCGGCCCAGTCGTACCAGTCCTTCAGCGCTGACCGCGACGACAGGTAGCCCACGTACCGGATCCCGGGCGGTGTGGACCCGTCGGCGGGCGGACCTACGACTGTGAGCTCCGCCAACCCCTCATGTGCCAGCGTGGTGCACACCCGTAGACACTGGCTGAACTTCTCGGGGTCCGTTCGACCCACGTACAGAACCCGCAGCGGCGACGACAGCAGGCGCTCCCTGACGTCACCGCAGAAGAAGGTGGTGTCAGCCCAGTGCGCCACCGGGACCACCGACCGCCCGGGCATGACGGCCCGCAGCTCCTGCTCGTTAGCAACCGAGTTGCACACTGCCCCGGCCACAGGCATGAGGAGAAGCCGGATGGCACGTCGCGCGCCACCCGGCAGGTGCCCAATGGCGCCATGGTATGCTAGCCACACGCGGGTCCGACGCGATCCCAGGCGGCACAGGGGGAGCAGGCTTGCAGCGGCAATTCCGTTCCCGGCCACGACGGCCGGCTTACGTCGCAAAGCGACCAGCGCTGCGATGACGACCAGTGGCAGCACGTAGGCGAAGTTCAGCCAGAGCAGCCACGGACGGGCGGCCAAGCGCCCTACCTTCAGGTAGTCCCCCCCCGGCAAGGCGATGAACCGGGCGTTAGCGGGGGCCCCGGCCGGACGACTTCCATAGCCGACGACCACCCACGAGACCTCCGGAGAATGGCGGATAATGTCCTCGAACCACGACCAGCTGCCGTACTTGAGCGCTGGCGTCACCACAACCGCGGTGAGCCCCCCCTGGGGGGTCCCGTCGTGCGAGTGACTGGTGATGTGGGCGTCGGTCACGGCGCGGGGCGCCAGCGTTCGAGCATGGCTGCGACCCGTTCCACCTCCTCGGGCAGCAGGCTCTCGCGTACCGGCACGGACAGGACGGTCCGCGCCAAGTGCTCGGCGGTCGGGCACGTCCGGGCGCTCCCGAGCCGCCGCACCACAGGCAGGGCGGACAGCGCCGCCGGATAGTACACCCGGCTCTCCACTCCCTGCTCCTCGGCCCACGACTGCAGTTGACGACGCTCCCCCTCAGACCTAGTCCGCACCGTGTACTGGTGCCAGCAGCTCCCGTCGGCGTCAACCCACGGCGGCTTTTCAATCGCCGGATTGTCGACGCGTTCCTCGTACCGGCGGGCATGGTCTCGGCGCCCCCGGGTGACGGCCTCGACGCGGTCCACCTCCGGTCCGAGCAGGGCGGCCTGCATATCCGTCATCCGGCCGTTGTAGCCAACAGCTTGATGCTCGTAAGCGGCCACCGATCCGTGGTTGCGCAGCAGCCGCACCCGCTCGGCTAGTTCGGGATCTGTGGTGGTCACCAGACCGCCCTCGCCACAGGTGATGTTCTTGCTGCCGTAGAAGGAGAAGGCTGCAATGCCCGACGCACCGACCATAGTCCCGTCGGCGTGGCGGGCCCCCATGGCCTGGCATGCGTCCTCGATGACGGGGACACCCCACCTTCCGGCCACCTCGCGCAGGTCCGCCATCGGGGCGGGACGTCCGTACAAGTGCACCGGAACGATCGCCGCGGTGCGCTCGCTCATGGCCGCCTCAACCCGGGAAACGTCGATGTTCCCGGTCCTCTCCTCGACGTCGACGAAGACCGGCGTCGCCCCCAGCTGCACCACGGGCTCGATGGTCCCGATGAACGAGAACGCCGTGGTCACGACCTCGCTCCCTCGGCGGACCCCGGCGGCGACCATCGCCAACGTCAGCCCGACGGTCCCGTTGGCCACTGCGACGCAGTGCGCCCCGCCGAGCAGTGCCTGGAACCGCGCTTCGAGAGCCGCCGTCCGCTGGCCCATGGCCAGCTGGCCGGAACGGAGCACCTCCACCACGGCGCGCTCCTGCACGCCGCTGACCCGGACCTGTGAAATCGGGATCACGGGATGCTCCATCCGCACACGGGGCAGGTCTCCGATTGGCGGGTGCCACAGAGGCACACCCAACCGATCTGCCGGGCAGGCACTCCTGCCACCAGGGCGTGGGGCACCACCGGTTCGACCACGACGCTCCCGGCGGCGACCATGGCCCACTCGCCGACCTCCGTACAAACGATGGTCGACGCCGCCCCCAACGACGCACCGCGCCCCACCCGACATCCCACCGCCGTCCAGCCGGCCGATCCGAGAGGCGACCCGTCGGGAGCGACAGCCCGGGGGTTCCGGTCGTTGGTCAGGATAGCGCCAGGACCGACGAAGGCCCCCGTGTCGACGACGGCGGGTGCAAACAGCTGGGCGCCGTTCTGGATCTTCGAGCGGTCCCCGACCACGACGCCAGCATCGACGAAGGCGCCCTCGCCCACGGTCACCTCCGACCCGACAGAGGCGCCACTGCGGACGTGGGCGTGGTGCCAGACACGCGAACCGGCCCCGACTGACGCCCCCGGTTCGACAATCGCCGTGTCGGCCACAATGGGCGCCGCCTCATCGGCCACTGCGGGCCTCTCGGATCATCCGCGTGGCCTGGTCGCAGCAGTCGAGCGCGTCGATCGCCTCGTCGAGGACGACCACCGGGTCCTCCTCGCCACGGATGCAGGCCGCGAAGTGCCGGAGTTCCGCCTGCAGCGGCTCGCTGCTGCCGACCGGGACTGAAACCGGGTCCGCGGTGCGCGACAGACACTGGTAGAGGTCGGCGCCGTCCCCGACGAGCTCGGTCTTCCCCCGGTAGGTCCGGACTTCCTGGCGGATGTAGTCGAGTTCGGCGAACCCGTCGGTCCCCGTCACGAAGAGCTTCCTCCGCTTGCGCGGCGTGATCCAGTTGGCCTCGACGGCTCCGGTGGCCTGGCCACAGGCCAGTAGCAGGTGCGCGTAATCCTCTTGTAGGTTGCCCGGGAAGGAGCCGCCGGTGGCGCCGATCACCCGCACGGCGTCCTCAAGCAGGAAGCGGACAACGTCGACATCGTGGATGGCCAGGTCGAACACCACGTTGGTTGACGGTATCGCCGGTCGGCCGACCCCCACCCTGCTGGCGGAGAGGGACAGGACCTGCCCGAGCCACCCTTGCCGCAAGAAGTCCTTCAACACCCGAACGGCCGGGTTGAACCGTTCCACGTGCCCGACCAATAGGCAGGCGGTGTGGCTCCGGGCCACGTCTCGCAGGCGCGCCGCCTCGACGATGTTCGCCGCCACCGGCTTCTCCACCAGGACGTGGATACCGCGTTCCACCAGGTATTCCGCCTGACCGGCGTGGGCCGCCGTGGGGCTCGCGACCACGGCAGCGACGATCCCGGCGTCCACCAACGCCGCGATGTCCGGGACGACGGCCAACGTGGAGTTGTCGCGCGTGGCCTGGTCTGCCGTACTGGGGTCCGGCTCGCAGACGCCGACGACCCGGAAGTCGTCGATGCCCCGAAGGACGCGGAGATGCTGGCGTCCCATCACACCGAAACCGATCACTCCGATGTCGATCGTGTCCATTCTTCTCCTTCGAGTCCTAAGGGGGTGCGGCGCCGTCGCCCGACCGTCACGACGCAAGCCACTGGACGATGGCGTCCGTCACCCGGAGCGAGCTGCCGAGCCCACCATAGGGATCGGGCTCCCACCGGACGTCGTCGGGCGCC
>JAJYAB010000100.1 GCA_021779775.1 Actinomycetes bacterium | reverse complement strand
CGGTGTGCCAGCCCTGGCGGGTGGAGGTCTCCTGGCCCTGGCGGGACTTCACCATCAGCTCGTGGTGGTAGCCGCGCGCGATGCCGATGTTCACGTGGCGGAGCACGATGGTGCCGAAGGACTCCTCCAGCGGTTCGTCCGCCGCGCACAGGCGCACCCCTGCGGCGCGCAGCTCGTCTTCCACCCGGAAGGCGACCGAGGAGTTGCGGCTGAGGCGGCTGATCGACTCCACGATCACCCGTTCGAAGCGCACCGGGCGTCGAGCAGCGTCGGCGAGGAGGTCCTGCAGTCCGCCGTCGCGGGGGATCGGGATGTCGAAGCCGGCGAGCCCGCCCGAGCCCCGGGCCGCGTAGGCGCGGGTGCCCGACTCGATGTCGTAGTAGTGGGCGACGATCCGCCCGCCGGCTTCTTCGACCTGGCGCTCGGCGTTTTGGAGCTGGCGAGGGAAGGAGAGCGTCGGGTCCTGTTCGTCTTCGGTCGAGACCCTCCCGTACCAGGCGTAGCGGGGAGTTGGACCGGTGGGCGTCATGGCGAGACCTCCTCGTCCTGTCCTACCTCCACCTCGCCGAGTGAAGCGAGCAGGGCCGAGAGCGCCCGGCCCTGGGCGGCCGCCAGCGCCCGGCCAGCCTCGCCACCGACGAGGCGGACCTGGCAACGGATGGTCAGGGCCGAGCCGCTGGGAGCGGGATTGGGGGACCCGGGGGCATGGCGGGTGCATACCTCGGTCGTGGCCAGGCGACGAGCGGTCATCGGGTGGCCCTCGCGGCGAGGGTGCCGAGCTGGACGAGAGGCCGGCGGGGGGCTTCCTCCCCGACCGCCAGCCAGATGGCGTCGGCGGGGTTGTCCGTCCCGGCGACGGCCGTCGCCACCGGGAGGGCGGTGGCGCCGAGTGCCTTCCGCAGCGCTGGCTCGCGCCCCGGCTGCACGAGCCAGAAGAGGACCGGGCGCGCGGCGCCGTCGGCCTCGGCGAGGTCGCGGTAGCCGGCGAGCTTGCCGGCGACCCGGACGAGCGGCTCGCTCCCGGTGTCATGCTCCACGAAGAACTCGACCCGGCGCCCGTTCTCCTCCCAGATCCCGTAGGCGTCGGGGCGCACCAGCTCCCCCCATTCGGCCGCGCACCGCCGCTCGGACAACCAGGAGCCCACTTCTGCACCGGGGCGCTCGCGCGCTGCCTTGTGCAGCGCGCAGAAGAAGCCGTTCACTCCCAAGGTGTGCGCGGTGCGCTGCCCGGCGGCCAGTGCCACGACCCGGTCCCGGAGCACCGAAGGTCGTGGTGCCTCGATGCCGCGTTCGGCGGCGACAAGGGCAGCTCCCATCGGTCCGAGCGTGTAGCGCCAGGACTCCGTTCCCGTCGGACGGAGCGGACGGAAGCGGTCGAGGACACCCAGGCGATAGAGCGCGACGAGGCGGTGCTGGGCCGTCACGAGATGGTTGAAGCAGAGGTCGACCACCTGTTCGGTCGCGAGCACCCGGTGCTCCCAGAGGATCCGGCAGAGGAATCGATCTCGGTTGGTCAAGCGGCCGAAGACATCGAGCGGACCGGCCGCCCGCCGGAGAGATGAAGACGAAGTCACTGATTGCTCCAGGAGTCGGGGTCCACCGACGCCGGGGCGGGGCCGGCCCGGTGCTGGTGGTTCTCCTGCTGCGACCCCGGCGTCTCAAAGACGCCGACCGAGACGTCGGGGGAGACGCCGGCCGAGACGTCGGGGGAGACGCCACCCGCATGCCGGCGATGTCGTCGACGGCGCACGAGCAGCTCGTGGCGGCGCTCGGCCACCGAGCGTCCGGCGTTGGCACGTGCCGCATCCCGAGCCTCTCCTGCCCGGCCCGGGATGGCCGTTGGCATCGGCCGGGTCCGAAGCGTGAAGGCGTGGAGGTCCTCTCCCGAGACGACGAGCCGGCAGGCCACCTGGTAGGCACCCAAGTGACAGAGGTCGTAGGGCTTTACGTACGGCTCGGTGTGGCGGGCGAGGACCCGGGCGTCTTCGGGGGAGACCGAGAAGTACACCTTGTTGCGGGCGTTGGCCGACGCCGCCTCGAAGAGGTCCTTTCCCAACTGTCCCAAGTGCTGGTGGGCCAGGACGACCGAGAGGTGGTAGCCCCGAGCCTCGGCCAGGACGTCGTCGATGGCCGTCGGCAGGGCCAGGAAATTCTGGCACTCGTCGACGTACAAGGTGGCGTCGGGGCGCCACGCGTCGTCGGCCCGGGCGCTCGCCGCCTGCCACACCCTGGCCACCAAGAGCGCGCCGACGAGGCGCGACGTGTCCTCCCCGAGGGTGCCCTTGGGCAGGCGGGCCAAGAGCACGCCGCCTGCGAGCACCTCGCGCATACTGAAGCTGGAGGTGGCCGAGCCGAAGAGGTCCCGGGCGAAGCGGCGGGCCAACACCGCCCGCAGCTTGTTCATGATCGGCCCGATCACCTGGGCCTGGCCGGCTGGGGTCAAGGCGTCGTAGGCGTCCCAGAAGCCCCGAAGCCCCGAGCGCTCCGACAGCCCGCTGACGAGGGGAGCCCGGAAGCTGCGGTCGGTCAACAGCAGCGGCACGTCGGCCAAGGTGGCGCCCGGCAGGCGCCGCAGCGTCGCGCACGCCGAGCGCAGTACGTCGTCGGTCCGCGGACCCCACCAGGCCGAGAAGATCCGGGCGAACACCGAGACCACGTGGTCGACGGCCACCTCAGCGGGCTCGCCCTCCAGGACGTTGAGCGCTGGTGGGGCCTCGGTCTCCTTCGGGTCGATCAGCACCAGACGGCGGAGGGCCTGCTCCGGGAGCCGGGCGAGGAGGTCGTCGACCAGGTCGCCCTTGGGGTCGACCAGGACCACGCCCCGGCCTGCTCTCATGTCGGCGAGCGCCATGTTGGCAAGCAGCGTCGACTTGCCCGATCCGGTCGCGCCGACGACGTGGGTGTGGAACCGGCCGTCTTCCACTGCCAATGCGACGGCACGTCGGGGACCGACCTCGCTGCCGCCGAGCACGCGGATCCCCATGGCACGCTCAGAGCCAGTCATCGTCGTCCTCCGAGGTCTCGTCCCAGGCTCCGGACGCGAGACCTGGCGGCGGGGCAACCGCGGCCGCCCCGGCATACGCGAGGCCTGGGACCATCTCGTCAGAGGGCAGGTGGGCCAGGGCCGCCAGCTCGGAGAGGCCCACGACCTGGCCGCGCCGGAGCGTCCGGCGCTCGAGCGCTCGGCGACAGCCCGGTCGTCGCCGGGCGACGAAGTGGGTGTCTGCGGCGTAGACGCCGAAGGCGGCGGTGAGCTCACTCGCCCGGGCGGAGAGGCGCCTCCGGCTCCCACGCGCATCCGAACCCGAGGCGACGCCGTAGCGGACACAGACCTCGAAGGCGGGGAGGTCGGTCACCTTGTCGACCCCGTGTCGCACCGAAGCCGCCCGGAATGGGTCGGGGCGCAGGGGTGGTGGGCTCGTCGTCCGCCAGGCGGCGAGGAGCCGGGGGACGAGCGCGGTGGGCTTTCCGGTGTGGAGGGAGCGCACGGCCCGGGTGACGGCGCGGGTCTGGCGGGAGGTCGCCGGTCGGGCGAGGAGCTGGACGACGGCGTGCTCGCCGTCGCGCTCCGCCTCGAGGGCGCCGATCACCGTGCGCAGGGGGTCGCTCGTATGCTCGGTCGAGAGCGAGCGCCACGACGGGCCGGCGAGGCGCAGCTCGCCCGAGAGGACGAACCGGCCGCACATGACCGGCGAGGTGGCGTCGTGCACGTGGCAGCGGGCACCGGGCCACGCAGAGCCGATGGCCCGGGCGACCGCCTTCGCCGAGACGCAGGCGGCCACCCAGAACCGCAGGCGCACCCCTGCCGGTGAGCCTTCGATCTCGAAGGCGACGTGCGGGGGTGGCGAAACGAGCCTGCGCCGGCCCGCCAACACCGAATGGACGTTGCGCCAGAAGACCGCCGACCCCTTGGGGTCGACCACGGGCGGCAGCTCCACCTCGACCAGGTGGCCGCTCGTCGGTGCCCGGAGCCGGCCGAACCCCTGGAGGACCTTCCAAGCGACCAGGAGGGCACCGACGCCTCCTGCGATCGGCACGGCGACGTGGCCCAAGACGGCCACGGCGTGGAGGACGTGATGGAAGAACGCGGCGGTCTCTTGGCCGGGGTGGAGCAGGTAGCGGCCGAGCGGCGAGTCGGCAGGGCCAGACGCAGCCGACGACTGCGGCAAGGTCGCGGGTGGCTGGGTGATGGTCGTGGTCGGTGTCGGAATGGTGGACCTCCTCTTCGTCGTGGCCGGCTCGGTGCCGGCCGGTGTTCGTGAGCTGTCAGTCAGGGCACGGCAACGGGGTGGCCGTCCTCATCCTCCAAGTAGGGGTGGAACGGCCGAATTCGGACAGAGGAACTTGGGCGTCTCAAGTGCCTCCAGGTCCGTCGAACGTCACCGGCGCCCTCGGGGCCGAACCGCCCCCGGTCTCCTCGAGGGTTCTCCTGGAGCTGGGGTAGCCGGTGAACCTGTGATCGCGCGTCACCCAACGCCTCTGAACATCGCCAGGCACCGGCGGGCTGGTGGCAACGTGGAACGTGGCGGTGGTGGCGCATGGATCTCCTTTGGTCGTGGTGATGGCTCCCATAGAGAACAAGCCGATCCGAGGCGAATTTGGACATTCGTTCTCGCGGTCCTCTGCGTGGCGGGTGGACGGGCACGCGTCCTTCACCAGAAGAACATGGGGTTCGGGGCCGAAAATCAACAAAGGATCTTCGAGGAAGTTGGGTGCGCGTTCTCGGGGGGCAGGGGTCGGTACGCGCGTCACGACCTATGAACCGGCAGCTGAGGGCCGATCGGCGACAAACCTTCTCGGACCAACTGCGGCTCACGACCACCGGCCCTGGACGCGAAGAGGCCGCGAACGGGCCAAGTGCATCGGGGATTCATTTTCGTCATGGGTGCCCACGACCGGCCGGCAGCGCGCCAAAGGACCGGTATGAGACCTCGATCCGCCCGCGAAGTCAAGGGGTCTTCGAAGATTCTTTCTCGTCCAGATGCCCATGTCAGCGGGTGGATTCAGCGACGAGGCCGGTCCTGGGCCCGGTGCCGGGGCGCAGGATCGCAAGCGGCCCAGGTGGCAAGACACCTGGCTACCGCTGGGCACCCTAGATTCGTCACATGCGACAGGTCGATGTGGCTCCGGAGGTTCGCAACTGCGTTCCTGCCCGCGAGCTGGACGAGTTCTGTGCAGCCCTCGCCGAGACCGAGGTCACGTGCGTCATCTGTGGCGACGACCTGCCGGCCGGCTCCTCGACGCCCGTGGCAGTCCAAGTGTTCGTCGATCCCGCTGATGCAAGTGTGTTTAGCGTCGTGGCATCCCACGCTCGCTGCGCGCCCTCCGGTGTCCACCAGCGCCCTGGCCTGGCCGAGCAGCTCTCCGTGCGGTCGGGCGCCGCCACGAGGGAGCTCGACGTCAGGTGGTGCCCGCTCATCCTGCCGTCGGGTCACGTTGGCGTGGCGTGGGAGGCGTCGGAGCGGGTGGTGACGTGGCAGGACGATCCGGCCGACGCGGTGACGGCCGTGGTCGCCGCCTACCTCGAGCTCGGGTTCGATCTCGTCACGCCCGGACAGATCGAGGCAGACGCGCTACCCGAGCTGCCGGTGCCGCCAGGTTGGGTGGCCGAGGTCGGCGATGACGGATATCTGGCGGTGCTGTCTCCTGACGGGAACGTCGCGCTGTCGGTGAGCGTCGACGCCGACGCGCTCGGACAGCTGCGGAAGGGAGTGACGGAGAAGGCACAGCTGGTCGCCTTGACGGGATGCAACCTCCATCTCGACTCCGAGCATCGAGAAGCCGGGCTTGTCTACGCCGCCGCGCAAGGCAGCTTGGTGGGTGCTCGGGTCCCTGCTCGTGTGACCTGACGGGCGCGGTCGCCGGTCCCAGCTTCAAGAGATCGGGGGCGTTTCTCTGCGAGCGACGCTCGACCTGTCCAGCGGAGACGGACCGACCCGGCAGGCCAGGACTGATCCAGGTGGCCGATGTCGGTCGCCGGTAGCCTTGAGGGGGCGACGTCCCAGGTCACAGCGCGAGGAGGGCTCACGTCGGCATGGTCGAGAGCAGGATCAACAACCACGCCGCGTTCATCTGGTCCGTCGCCGACCTGCTCCGGGGCGACTACAAGCAGTCCGAGTACGGCAAGGTCATCCTCCCTCTGACCGTCCTCCGGCGCCTCGACTGTGTCCTGGAGCCCACCAAGGCGGCCGTCCTCGCCCGGGCGGCGAAGCTTCGTGGCCAGGTCGACAATGTCGAGCCGGTGCTGTGCGCCGTGGCCGGGCAGCGCTTCTACAACACCTCCCCGCTCGACTTCCCTCGCCTGCTTGACGATCCCGCCCAGGTCGCGGGGAACCTGCGGGCGTACATCGCAGGGTTCAGCTCCGGGGCGCGCGAGGTGCTCGACAAGTTCGACTTCGACATGCAGATCAACCGCCTCGCTCGCGCGAACCTGCTCTACCTCGTGCTCTCGCGGTTCGCCGAGATCGACCTGCACCCCAGCGTGGTCTCAAACATTGAGATGGGCTACCTGTACGAGGAGTTGATCCGCCGCTTCTCCGAACTTTCCAACGAGACTGCCGGTGAG
>JAJYAB010000099.1 GCA_021779775.1 Actinomycetes bacterium | reverse complement strand
CGGCCACGTGCGTCTCGACTTCGAGCCGCGGCAGGCTGGTCTGCCACCACGTGGATGGGGCGGCCCGGGGTTCCTGACGGGCGGGAAACACCGGCAACGCGCCCAGCTCTCGCTCCGGCAGCGGGCGCGGTGAGCGACGAGGCGCCATCGCCACCCAGTCGCTTGACACCTGGCTCGGCTCGGCCACTTCAGTGATGGCAGGAGCGGTCATCGCATCGGCCCGAGCAGCGTCTCGAGCACCTCCGGCCGGTAACCGACCGCCGGCATGCGGACCATCTCGTCGGCCGTCTTCCGGTCGCGGTGATGATCCCGCAAACGCGCCACCACCTCGTCGGTGGCCGGCTCGGTGTAGAGCTGCGTGGTGGTGATATGGGCGTGGCCCAGCATCCACTGGACATCGACCAACGACAGGCGGGGATCGGCGACCATCCGACGCGCCGCGGTGTGGCGCAAGTCGTGCAACGTCCAGTTCGTCCCAAGCGACGAGTTCGCTCGGCTCAGCACCGCTCGCATGGCCGGGTAGTTGAGCGGCCGGAACGGACGGCGCAAGGTCAGCCACAACGGACCGACACCAGCGAAAGGCTGCTCGGCGAAGTCCCGCCGGTAGAGCTGCAACCACACGAAGCGTCCGGCGACGCCGGCAGCCACTGCAACGCCCCGCTACCCTTTCGCCGCACACCGATCAATTGCTGGCCGACATCGACCCGATCGCAGGTCACCCCTAACAACTCCGACGCCCGCGCCCCGGTCGAGATATAGAAGGCCAAGATGGCCCGGTCCCGATTGCTCGGCATCGCCCCAAACAGCGCGTCGAACGCAGCATCCGAGATGTTCGGCGGCTCACGCTTGGCCAGCTTCGCCTGGAAATCCGCCCGTCTCCCGGCGACGAACGGCTCCATCGGATTGTGATGGGCGTCCGGTCGCTCCCCGCCCCGGCCGGCCCGCTCGGGCATCGGGTTCAGCAGCGGGCCACGCCCCTCGTAGCGGTGGAACTCGTAGAACGCTCGCACCACCGAGCGATTGTGCCGCCGGGTCCGCGCCGCGTAGAACACACCCGGCGACGCCTTGTGCGTCACCGCGTTCACCGCTCCCGGCGCCACCAAGCCCGTCCGCGTTCGAGGCGGCTTCCGCGTCGAAGCCAGCCACAGCATGAAGTCGCGGGCCTCTGACCGCCCAGCGCGATCCCAGGCCACCCCGACCGCCCACAAGAACCGATACCACCGCAAGAGTGCCAACCCGTAAGAGCGCACGCTGGCCGGACTGGCGTCCCGGGCTCGCATATCCCGGAAGAAGACAGTCACCTCGTCCACCTCACGGCCGTCTCGATCGACCAGCCGGAAGCCACACCACGGATCGTCGACCGCCGCCACCCTCCCGACCGACGCCACCACCAGCTGCTGGGCGTCGCGTCGGGCGACTTGCATGGCCAGATCCTCATCTCAGAGTCGGTGGCTCGATCAGAGCAGGCAGCGGTCCCAAAGCGTGGGATGGTCGCCGTCTGGCTGAGTCTCACTAGTTCGGTCAACGGGTCGCCGAAGCCCATCTGACCGCGGAACCCAACGGCGAGGAGGAGGTAGAAGCCGCCGAGGACGGCCATGCCGAGAGCGGCCCGGACGAGCGAGCTCCACTCGTCGTCGGACGCCGAGGCGACGGCGAGCAGGCACCCGCCGATCGCGTGCGCCGGGAGGACCACCCGGTTGGGGATTCGGCGGGTTGACACGTCGATGACGCTGACCACTGCGCAGACCGCCCCGAGGAACAGGTACGCGGGAAGGGCTGCCGTCCACCCGAGGCGGAGCGCCAGCGCCACGTCGGCAAGGGCGACGGGTGATGCCATGGCCGCCACGCGGGCGAGGGTGCTCCGAGGTGGCGCGGCTACGACCGCCACGACGACCTTCCGCTGCGCTCGTCACCGCGGCTCGTGGCGCTGTCGGAACCGGTGAGGGAGCGGTAGAGCTGTCCCGAGGAGGGGTCCGGGTCGAGGTCGAGATCGAGGCGCCGCTGGAGGAGTCGCCACGTGGCCTTGACCGCGTCGATGCGCCCGATCTTTGCCTGGAGGACCATGAGCCGCCGGTAGGGCTCTTCGCCATAGCGGTCGAGGTCGACCACCCGCTCCAGCACGGCCTCGGCGGCGGCGGGGTTGCCGAGTCGCTCTTCGAACTCGGCCAGGCGCAGGTGGGCATCGACGGCGCGGCGGTGGAGGTCCTCGCGGGCGGGCTCGACCCAGAGCCAGCCCGACCCCTGGACGAGGTCGCCCCCGAAGCTCTCGACGGCACGCCGCAGGGCCCCCGCGGCCGCCTCGTCGTCGGGGGCGCGGGCGGCGTCGGCGAGGGCGCGCTGGAGCTCCCACAGGTCGGACGAGACCACCTCGGAATCGAGCCGGTAGACGTCGCCGGCCTGGTCGAGCACCTTGGCGTCGGTGTCGGTTGCCTCTCGCAGGCGGGTGCGCAAGTTGCCGGCGGCAGTCCAGAACTGGCGGTGAACCTGGCTCGGGTCGGTGTCGGGCCACAAATTCTCCACCGCCTGCTCGACGCTCGCCCCCTCGGGATGGAGCAGGTAGAGGGTGAGCAGCTCCTTGGCGACGCTGCGCAGCCCTCGCCCGATCGTCTTTCCCTCGACGGTGATGGTGAGCAGCCCGAGGACCTGCACCGCGACCGGCGCCTCGGGAGCGCTGGTGTCGACGACGTCATCGGGCCACGGCTCCGTTGTGGGTGGTGGGTGCTCCATCCGCTCGATCACCTCGGTCCACTCGGGGTTCTCCTCGCTCGTCGGGCGGAACTCCGCCTGGGCCAGGGCACCGAGCGCGTCGGTCGCCTCGGCGGCGTCGAGCGAGAAGAGCCGACAACCGAGGAGATCTCCGGCGCGAACGGCTGGCTCAACGGCGACGACCCGGCCGTGGTCGAGCTCGAGGCAGATGGTGGCGGCGGACTCGGTCTCGTCGAGGAAGACGGCGCCGATCCCAAGGCGCGATCCGACCTCCAGAGTCGAGCGGAGGCGGGGTGACCAGCCGTCGGAGAGGGCGTCGACAACGGCCAAGACGCTCGGTATCGGCTCGGCCGGGTTCGCCTGCCGGTAGGCAACGACGTCGTCGAGGCCCTCGGGGTCGAGCTTTCGGGTACGGCCGAGCACCTCTGCTTCGAGGATTCGCACCACCTGCTCGGACCCCTCGACCACCCGGATGCCGGGCACCTCACCCAGTCCGGCGAACAGGCGTCCCATGGTGTCGGTCGTGAGGAGGGCCTCGGCCGCGATCGAGCCACTTCGGGTGAGGAGCGCTGCCACCCATGCGCGTGCGACGTCATCGGCACCATCGCCGTGCAACGCGACAGCGCCAAGCTCGGAGAGCATGACCGCGACGTTCGTGCCGTCGCGCTCTCCGATCTCCAGGAGATCTGGCCGCTCCCGGTGCGCGGCGTCGTCTTCGGGCAGAGGTTGCTTCTCCTTATCTATTGGGCGCGAACCTCGGCGATGCCGAGGGCGACCCCCAGGCGGTCGAGGGCGGCGACCTGTGAACTATGAACTGTCGACCACTGAGTTATGAGCCGGACGCCGACGCGCTTGACCCTCGTGCCCTCAGAACAGTGAGTCTGCGGCTCTCTCCACAATGAACTGTTCGTAGGCCCGAGCACGTCGGCACGTCACCGTTCCATCGGCCTCCAAGCGGTCCACAGCGGTCTTCGCATGGACTTTCTTGAAAACGGTCTCGAGTAGGGCAAACTGCTGCAGCTCAACGAGGGTCTTCGGACCCTCGTCCAGCAGTTCGCGGATCTGCTGAAGAAGCAAGGTGAGATTCGGGTCACCGTCCGAGAGGTCGAATGCCAGCTGGTTCGGATCACGAGGGTCTCTGAACTTCGATCCAGACACGCTGTCTACTCGCCACATGGCGTCCTTCATCTTCTCCACGCCAATTTCCTGGGTCGTTCCGAACACGAGGAAGAGCGGGTGGCCGCCTTCGTCGAGCAGTTCGAACGTCAGGTGATACGGGAAACCTGCGCCGGTAAGGCGTCGACGGTACTCATCGACAAGGTACCGCCTCTTCTCGATCGGACTCGCGAGATCAGCTACCGCCCGCCATTCGCGGTCGCCGAAGACCCGGTCACCCGCACCGACTTCCTCCTGCCCCGCAAAGCGCGTGAACCACTGCGAGTGAAACGTGACGAGAACTTCAGGTCGCTTCCCCTGTCCGACCCTCTGGATGAGCTCGAAGGGCGTGTCCACGCCCCAGCCGTCAAAGTTCGCAAACACCGGTCCGCGCGACGCCTTGCTCTTATCGAGCTCGAGAAGGAGCACTTCTTCGCAGGCGCCCAGTTTCATCGTCACATGACATCGCCTGGCCAGGGTGCGACCCGCAACCATCGATTCGAGGTGCTCGAACCGGTCAGGTTCCTTCTCGATGAAGACCAATCGTACCTCGGTGGGGTACTGGCTGACCTCAGATCGGCAGGCAGCATCCAGGGCGATGATCGGGGACCCGACGCTGCCATCGCGGTATTCACCTGGTCCAGCGAACGCGTCGACGTAGCAGATCCCGGTCGACGACCATCTCGATGCCATGATCGGGAACCAGGCATCCAGGTAGACCTTGAGCAAGTCATGCTTCGCCTCGGTGTGCGGATCACGGTCCCACACGACCTCCCTGGGGACTGCCACTCAGCTCACCAGACTCCCCGGCATCTCATCCCAGTGCCGACCGTCGAGTTCCCTCCCGCCGGATTTTGGCGTTCTGCCCCCCCACTGTTTGAAGAAGAAGGGCACGCCGTCCGCGACGCACTGGTCTCGTACCTCAACAATCCACTCGTACTCGACCGGACGTGCGCCGTGTCCCGACTCGCCCCC
Organism: Actinomycetes bacterium; assembly: GCA_021779775.1. Classification (GTDB taxonomy): domain Bacteria; phylum Actinomycetota; class Acidimicrobiia; order Acidimicrobiales; family UBA8190; genus JAJYAB01. Next base: position 1,800 of record JAJYAB010000099.1, on the reverse strand, counting down.
GACGATGAACCATTGGATACCGTCAAGATCGAGCTCGCCAACAGGGCCGATGAGCGGCTCGATCGACAAGAACTTCGTCGCGGCGGAAGTCTGTCGAAGATCGCCAATGCGGAACGTGTATCGAGCGCTTTCCACGCTCACGCCCATCCATAGGTTCTCCGGCCAACCGAGCGTTTCACCAAGTGCTGCGAGTCGCTTCGACCGCTTCGTGAGGACCTGATACGTATGACGAGGCGTGTCGCTTATGACGGCGAAGACATCCGCGATGAACGAGTCGGGCACAGCCGGATGGAAGAGGTCGCTCATCGAGTTGACGAAGATCGTCCGTGGCGTGACCCATCGTCTGGGCAGGTCCAGCTGGTCCTTGTGGAGCGTGATCCCGAACCCGGGGCCTGAAGTGCGAGGGTCACCGTCGACTTGGTATTTGGGGTTGCCCATTGCTTTGAGCCTCCGCGCGAGCGTGAGCGCATAACAGTGGTCGCATCCCGGCGAGGTTCGATCACAACCAGTCGTCGGGTTCCAAGTCGCCTCGGTCCACTCGATCGTGCTGTGGTCAGCCACGGGCCCACCTCCTCGACGACGAGCCTACGCGAGGGGTGCGACAGCGCCTCGATGCCGTGTATGGGCCAACCACGCTCGAACGAGCGGGACTCGCCGAGCCCTGAACCGCTCAGGCGCTCCGCCACCGGAGGTCTGCACCGGGCCGCCATGGGCCCCGTCACCGCGATCGCTCCCTCCATCCTCGACGGCGACCTCACAAGCCTGCTGGCTGTCGACCGTCAAACCACAAGTTGCCGCTCGACCTCCACGGCCGAGACGATGCGCATCACTCACGGTCGACCGGCCCGCGCCACGCAGTCGTATTCTCCACTCGCCTCGAGTAGGGCACTGCCCTACGCTGCGGTAGGGCTGCGTAGGGCACGGAGACGCCTTCGAGACCGGCAGCCGCGAAACCCCAGCGTGCTCCCGGTGTGGCGGCACACTCTCGTGCGTAGGGCTGCGTAGGGCAGGGTGATCAGGAGTCGATAATCAGGTCGATAAACCCTGTGGACAACCCCGTGGAAATGCCACGAAACAGCACGAAAGCCCAGGACAGTCAGCCCGAAAGGCGCGAAGATTCAAAGCACAGGGTGGAGGTGACATCCTTCGTTCGCGGATGTCCACACCTCTGCTCACGCGAAAGTCGTGGTCCTGGGCTCTGCATAATGCAGCCGCTATGGCGCTGCACTACTCACACGAGGCGGTCGGACGACCCCGGGTCGATAATGACCACACCCCGGAGGGACCTTGCCGGTCGAACGCACGGCCATCAGGTCCAGGGGGCTCGGCGTGTTCACCGGAGATCCTCGGAGTGACAGCCCTCCCTGTGGGGACCACCGTCCAGCATTACTCCGCAATTAGAACACAGCATGTGCACCCAACACGCGGCCTCTCCACCCTGATCTTCAGCAGCTCGCCGTGTCGGCGTGACCGACGGTTCGTCGCGATCGGCCGCGTGATGATCGTCGGCCTCCGCTAGCTCCGGCCGATCACAGAGCGGACAGTCGAGCAGGGTCCCGAGCTTGGCAGTCCGTCCCGCTTCGTCGGTCACCCACGCTCGGAGCTGGAACGGCGGGCGGTGACGGACATGCTGATTGTGGCCGCAAGAAAGCTCGGCGACCCAATCTCCCTCGTCGTCCTCGTGGTAGCCGGTGATCGCCCTTTCCACCTCGATCACCCTACGTCGGCGTCCCGGACGTCCCCGGTGTTCGCGACATTGCTGTTCCGGCTCCTGGTACGGATGCGTCGAAGGGTGAGCAC
>JAJYAB010000098.1 GCA_021779775.1 Actinomycetes bacterium | reverse complement strand
GGCGGTGGCCCACAGCTCGGGAGAGGGCACCTCGCCGATCAGGGCTGCCTCCGCCTCGACGGCGCGCACAGGGGTTCCCCCGACCCCGGAAAAGACGAGGGCTGCCCGGGTGATGTGGCCTTCGTCGCCCAGTCCGAGGAGCGCGGCCACCCCCACGATGGCGAAGTCGCCGCTGCGCCGGCTGAACTCGTTGAACGCCCAGCCGGACGGGGACGGCCATGTCGGGAAGCGGGCGGCGGTGAGCAGCTCGTCGGGTTCCAGGGCGGTGGTGAGGAACCCCTCGATGAACGCCTCGGCGGCGATGGTCCGGGTGCCGCGGCGGCTCTGGGCCACCACCTCTCCCCCTAGGGCGGTGAGCACCGCCGGCATCTCGGCGGCCGGGTCGGCGTGGGCGATGCTTCCGCCGATGGTGCCCCGGTTCCGGATGGCGGCATGGCCGACGTAGCCGAGGGCGGCCGCTATCAGGGGGGCGCGGGTCTTCACCACCGCGGAGCGCTCGGCCTGGCGGTGCCGGACGGTGGCTCCGAGCTCGAGGGTCGGCCCGTCGGCGATGCCGGCCAGCTCGGGGATGGTGTTGATGTCCACCAGGTAGGTCGGCCGGGCCAGGCGGAAGCTGAGGAGGGGGATCAGGCTCTGCCCGCCGGCCAGCACCTTGGCCTCGTCGCCCCACTCGGCCAGCAGGCCAACCGCCTCGTCCACCGATCCGGCTGCTTGGTACTCGAAGGGCGGCAGTTTCACGGTTCTCCCCTACCTCCCGATCAGGCCAGGCCGATGTCTCCGTTCCCCGGCACCGACATCCTACCGGCGACCTTTCCACACCTTACGCGCCGTCAGCACGATCACGACGGCGATGAGCGCCGGCACCACCCGCTTCATTACCGCGCTGCCGGCCATGTCCACCAGGTCTGCCGGCTCCGCCTCGGGACTGTCGATGAGGCGAACGGTGGGGGGGGCGACACTGACCGGGCCCTGCCCGTCGGCGGCATCCGGGCCGGCTGGCGAGACGGTACCCGGTCCGGCTTCGGCAGGGGGGGTCCCGCCGGACAGGAGGTCGGCCTCCAGCCGGCTGACGAACTGGCCCAGGAGCTTGGTGCTCACGTCGGACAGGACGCCCCGGCCGAACTGGGCGACGCGTCCGGTGATCTGCAGATCGGTCACGATGGAGACCGAGGTGGCCTCGCCGTCGTCCACCAGGGTGGCCGACACGGTGGCGGTGGCGTTGCCCTGGCCTCGGGTCTCCCGGCCCTCGGCTCGCAGGACCGCCCGGTGGGCCACGTCGTCCCGCTCGGTGAAGTGGGCGACTCCTTTGTACTGGGTGGTGATGGGACCGACCTTCACCTTCACTGTCCCGTGGTAGTCGTCGCCCTCCACCTTCTGGAGCTGGGCACCGGGCATGCACGGTGCCACCCGCTCGAGATCGGTCAGCGCCTCCCAAGCCCGGTCCAAGGGCACGGAAACGCGGAATTCGTTGACTAGCTCCATCGGTCGGGAACCTCCATGGTGCCGATGTCGACGGGCTCCCCTTCGCAGGAGGCCTCGCAGACCAGGTCCAGCCGGCTCTTGATCAGGTCACGTTCCAGATCGCCTTCGGTCGGCAAAAGCCACCATAGGACAGATTCGAGGCGAACTGGCGGGGTGCGCTGCCCGGCGAAGCTGGCGATGCCACCGGGGCCACCCGGCTGCCCACCTCCTGCCATCGTTCGACGTCGCCGAGGACTTCCTTCATGCACGGACCCCTTCCCGCCCGATGATCTCGGATAGCTCTCCGAGCGAGGCGACCGAGTGGCCTTCGAGAAAGCTGTCGACGTACGGCAGGGCGGCAGCCATGCCGCGTGCCAACGGCTGGTAGCCCGCGGTGGCCTTCATCGGGTTCACCCAGACCACCCGGTAGGCCACCCGACGGAGCCGGGACATCTCCGCCCCCAGCATCTCCGGATCACCGGTGTCCCAGCCGTCGGAGAGGATGACCACCACCGAGCCTCGGGCCATGCCGCGCACCCCGAAGCGGTCGTTGAAGGTCTGGAGCGACTCGCCGAGCCTGGTGCCCCCCGACCAGTCGGGAACCGCTGAGGTGGCCGCGGCCATCGCCGTGTCGGGATCGTGGGAGGTGAGATGGCGGGTGAGCCGGGTCAAGCGGGTGCCCAGCGCGAACGCCTCCACGTCGTTACGACCGGCCACCACCACATGGAGCAGCCGGAGCAGGGCCCGGGCGTAGATGTCCATGGAGCCGCTGACGTCGAAGAGCAGCACCAGCCGTCGGGGCTTGGTCACCGACTCGAGGTGGCGCGGTGCGAGGATCTCCCCGCCGCTACGGACCGCCGCCGAGATGGTCCGGTGGAGGTCCGCCCGCCCATGGGCTCGCCTCGACCGCCGCCACCGGTGGGTGTGCCGGCGGGCGCCTTCCATGCGCAGCGAGCGCATCAGGTGCTGCGCCTCTTCGAGCTCGTCGGGGGTGCAGCTGGCGAAGTCCTTGTGGCTGAGGAGCTCGGTGGCGCTGGCCGCCAGCGAGACCTCCTGGCGCTCGGAGGCATCGCCGTCGCCCAAGTCCCCGCCGTCCGGCTGGTCGCCGATCGGCACCGTGGTCGGATCGGCAGGGTCTCCACCCTCGGCGGGGGTCGGCGGGCCCGGCGGGCCCGACCACAGCGAGGCGAACACCTGGTCGTAGACGGGGATGTCCTCGAGCTTGGTCACCAAGGTGGCCCGGCCGCTCCAGTACACCCACGACCGGCGGGCCAGCCCGACGGCACCCAGGGCCCGGCCGAAGGCGACGGTGGCGTCGACGGGAACCTCGACCCCCCTCTTCCGGAGAGCGACGGCCATGGCCACCGGCACGGTCCCGATCGCCTGGCGCTCGGGACCGTGGAGGCCGTGGATGCCATCGAGGTCATGGCCGCCGGCATCCTGGCCGGTGCCGGTCGACTCAGCCACGGGCGCGAGCCGCCTCCACCAGACCGGCGATCCCCGAGCCGACCACCAGTCTCTCGTCCTCTTGGTACTTGAGCACCATGCCGAGGGTATGGGTGGCGGTCCGCTCGTCCAGATCGTGCTGCCCGAGGGCGGCGATCGCCCGGGCCCAGTCGATGGTCTCGGCCACCCCCGGGGGTTTGTAGAGATCCATCTCCCGCATGGCCTGGACGGCGGCGGCGACCTGGTGGGCCAGCCGTTCCCCGACCTCCGGGGCCCGCATGGCCACGATGGCCACCTCCCGCTCGAAGTCGGGATGGGCCAGCCAGTGATAGATGGAGCGGCGCTTCAACGCGTCGTGGACGTCACGCGTCCGGTTCGAGGTGAGGATCACGATCGGTTTGACCGTGGCGCGGACGGTCCCGAGCTCTGGAATCGTCACCGTAAAGTCGGAGAGCACCTCGAGGAGGAACGCCTCGAACTCGTCGTCGGCGCGGTCGATCTCGTCGATCAGCAGCACCGGGGGAGGGGCGCCGCCGCCTGGTCCGTCGATGGCCCGCAGCAAGGGGCGCCGGACCAGGAACCGTTCGGTGAACAGCTCGTCCTCGGCCGATTCGAGATTCGAGTCGGCTCGCAGCTCTGCAGCTCGCAGATGGAGGAGCTGGCGGGCGAAGTCCCACTCATAGACCGCTTGGGTCACGTCGATGCCCTCGTAGCACTGCAGGCGGATCAGCTCGCCGCCGGTCCAGCGGGACAGGACCTTGGCCACCTCGGTCTTTCCGGTTCCCGGCTCGCCTTCCAAAAAAAGCGGCCGCTGCAGGGTGACCGCCAAGAAGACGGCGGTGGCCAGGCCTTCGTCGGCGAGGTAGCCGTGCCGGGCCAGGGCCTCGACCACCTGGTCGGGAGTGCCGATTCCGGCACCGTCTGGGCGGCTCCCACCCTCTGTGGGCGACGGCGACGGCGACGGCGACGTCGAGCTCGCAGTGGCTTGCACCTCGTTGACTGGCACCTCATTCATAAATGTCTCGCGGTAACTTTCCACCCCATCAGGTCCCGTGAACGTACCATCTACCACCTGGTGGTTCGGCGCGCGCAGCATGGGGAATTCTGGGCGCCCCTTCTGGCAGTGCAGGCGTGGTGCTCCGACCGATCGGAACCTGTAGGGAGGGATTCGTGTGGGGCCTGCAGCGGGCGACGGGGTGGGGTCCTACCAGACGGTGTAGGCGTCCTGCATCGTTTCCGCTCCGCTGGCCCATGAAACAAGCCCCGAATTCCGTTGTCGACGGGCGTCTATCGCTGAACTGGTGAGACGCGATATTCTTGCCCAACTCCTTGACAACACATGTTGGGGTAGGTACAGCCCAGGTAAGATACGTTGCCGACGCTGTCATGATAGGAAGTTCATGCTGGCCCATCTCTGCGACCCGGTTCACAACGTCCAGCTCCGTAGCTTGGACCAAGCGGACTTTCCGTTCCTGTATGAGCTGATGACGCGTGACAGCGCCGCTTTGGTTGGTCGCTTCCGAGGAGCGACCCCAGATCCGAGAACGTTCTCATCCACCCTGTGGGAGAGCGGAACCACCGAGCCGCTCTCCAATGCACCGATCCCTCTCAACCTCACCATGTTCGATACGAGTGGCAGCACGATGGCGACTGCCAGCGCGCTCGGGTCGGACGGCAAATCGTTCACGTCCATCTGGTCGAGCTGCTCGTAACCCGCCAAAACGGCGAACTGGCCAAGTGCTACGGGCGGATCTGAAAGGAAGCGTATGTTGTCGGTTCAAGGACGTGCAGTGTCCGGGCAAGTCATCAGACGTCAGCTTGTCGTTGTACGAAGACTGGGGTTGCCGGCAGCCGTGTGCGCCGTGGTGCTGGCAACAGCCGGCTTGGGGATACTGGCCCCCCAGCCGGGGTCCGCAGGGGTGGCCGCCGCTGCGCTGCAGGTGGGCGTGGGCAGCGAGGCGGCGGACCTGCAGGTGTCGCCGAACCCGGTGCCGATGGGCTACATCAGTCCCGGTGCCAGCCAGACAGCCACCGTCACGATCAAGAACGTGACGGCAGCACCGGTGACGGTCACCGGTTGGGCGGCGACCAACCAGGGGCACGCCGGCGTCCTGGCGGGCAACTGCAACGGGCAGGCGGACGGCACGCCGGTCACCCTCGGCGCCGGGGCGAGCTGCCAGGCGAGCGTGACGTTCTCGAACAGCCCGCCGCCGCCCACGGGTCCGTACCCGCTGAACCTGGAGAACAGCACCGACTCGTCAAACTTCGATCCCAGCATCACCAACAGTTCGGGCTTTTCCCAACCCTTCGGGTTCTCGGGGTTCGCCGAGGCGAGCAGCAGCGGCCCGAACTGCCTGCCCAGCACAGACGTCCCGTTCCCCGAAGTGGTCGTCGGGATGGCCCGCACAGCCGACGACAAGGGGTACTGGCTCATCAACAGCAACGGCCGGCTCGCCGGCTGTGGCGACGACACCGCCGCCTACGGCGACCCCTACCCGCTCGGCGGGTCGGCCATCGCCGCCATCGCCGCTGTGCCTTCGGGCACGGGATACGACATGAGCGGCACGGCCGGCGATGTCACCACGTTCGGCAACGCCCAGTTCTACGGCTCGATGGGCAACATCCACCTGAACAAGCCGGTCGTGGGCATGGCTTCGACCCCGGACGGAAAGGGTTACTGGCTGGTCGCCGGAGACGGCGGGGTGTTCGCTTTCGGCGACACCGGGTTCTACGGCTCGATGGGCGGCCAGGTGCTGAACGCACCGGTCGTGGGTATGGCCGCCACCCCCGACGGTGGTGGCTACTGGCTGGTCGCCAGTGACGGCGGGGTGTTCGCTTTCGGCGACGCCCAGTTCTCCGGCTCGATGGGCGGCCAGGCGCTGAACGCACCGGTGGCCGCCATGGCGGCTGACCCGGCGACCGGCGGCTACTGGCTGGCCGGGGAAGATGGCGGGATCTTCGCCTTCGACGCTCCGTTCTTGGGCAGCCTGCCACAGCTGGGGGTGACGCCGGTGCGGCCGGTCGTCGCCATGACTGCAGCGCCTGGCGGCGCCGGCTACCGGCTGGCGGGTGCAGACGGCGGGATCTTCGCCTTCGGGAGCAGCGGCTTCTACGGGTCGAGCTTCTGAGCCACCCGCCGGCCAAGGCGCAGAAGCCGGCCTTGCTACTGCCGGCTGTCGACCAGGTCAACCGCCGACCAGGTCAAAGAAGGTCGAAGCAGCCCGGATCGCCTCTTGGGCGGCCATCAGGTAGCCGATGGGACGTTCGAGGGTGGAGGCAGGGACGGTGATGGTGTTGTCACAGCTGGCGACGCCGGCCTGGTCGAGGCCGTTGGCCGGGCCCACCGGCACCTCCGTCGACAACCCTCAGATGGTGGTGGTGATGGGAGCCACGGTCACTCGGGTGAGATGGGGCCGAACCGCCTGACGGGTGAGGACCAGCACTGGACGGGTCTTGTCGAGCAGATCACGTGTGTCGCCTTGTCGTACGTGAAGTTGAAGGGTCCAAAAACGCGACGCGCAGGCTGTAGCGAAATAGGTCACTCTCCATGGTTGCCACAAGATGTAGCGCTTATCTGCGATCTCAGACCACGAGGGGTTGTGGTCTGTAGCTCGACGCCAGGCATTTCGCTACAGCCTGCGCGACGCCGTTTCTGGGGATGTTCGCAGGAGGGGCGGCGGGCGTCGAGGGTCAATGGATGGCTTGCCGAGCGCGAGCGGTAACGCCTGCT
>JAJYAB010000097.1 GCA_021779775.1 Actinomycetes bacterium | reverse complement strand
CACCGAAACGGCATCCTCCTGGCCCCGGTGACAGCCGACGCCGTCGTGGCGGTGCTGACCGGTAGCGACATGCCCGCCGAGATGGCGTCGTTCGGCCCGCAGCGCTTCAGCCGGGCGGTGCCGCCATCTCGGTCACGTCACCCTTGACTATCGTCAACCCGAGCATCGGAGCTGCCGAAAGCGGCGCCGAAGGGAGGACCCGGTGACGAGCGGGAGACGCGCCAAGGCACGGCGACAAGCCGACACCACGCGCCAGTCCGCCGCGCTGCAGGCCCTGGAGGCCAGGAGGCGCCGTCAGATCCTCTGGGGAGGCGTCGTGGGCCTCGTCGTGCTGGCAGCCGTCGGTGTCGGGATCGGCGTCGCCGTCTCTGGCTCGGGGTCGGGGTCGGGGTCGAGCACCCCGGCCTCGACCGGCGGTGCGCCGAAGCTGAACGTGGGGCCGCTGGCGTCCCTGGGCACCCTGCAACCCGCTGGATCGCCAGGGCGTGACGGACCCGAGGGAGTGCCGGTCCCGGCAGCGGCACCGCTGGCGGGGACGGCTTCCATGGCCGGGGGCAATCCGGTCGACGGCGTCCAGTGCCAGACCAGCGAGCAGACACTGTTCCACATCCACGCACATCTCACCGTGTTCGTCGACGGCGCTGCTCGGCAGATCCCCTACGGGATCGGGATCCCAGGCTTCCAGACGCAGTCGACGTCGCGGGGGCCATTCGTCACCTCGGGCAATTGCTTCTACTGGCTCCACACCCACGGCGCCGACGGCATCATCCACATCGAGTCGCCGGTCCAACGGACCTACACGCTGGGAGACTTCTTCGACATCTGGGGCCAACCGCTCGGCCCGAACCAAGCCGGGCCGGCGGTAGGTCCCGTCACCGCGATCTACAACGGCCAGCACTACGAGGGAGACCCTCGCAACATCCCACTCGAGGCCCACGCCCAGATCCAGCTCGACGTCGGTGAGCCGTTGATCGCGCCCGTCACGATCTCGTTCCCCAATGGCCTGTGACCCCAATGGCCGGTGACCCCGATGGCCGGTGACCCCGATGGCCGGTGAGGGTCCTGCCCCATACCGCCTGCAGGAACCAGCACCCAGATGGCATGCTTGAGCGGGTGGAGCACCGATCAGCGCTTCGCCCGACTGAACCTTCCCCTATCCGCGGGGCAGCTTGCCCCACCCGCGGGGTAGACAGCGTGGCCGTCGAGGTCAACGGCTCACCGGCGCATCTGCCGCCGAGCTCCACGGTGACCGACGTGGTGGACCGCTGGTGCAGCTCGCCCGAGGGCATCGCGGTAGCCCGCAACCGTCAGGTGGTGCCCCGCAGCCAGTGGGCTAGCGAGGTCCTGGCCGACGGCGACCGGGTGGAGATCGTGACCGCGGCGGCCGGAGGATGAGCACCGGGGATCTGGTCATCGGCGATCTGGTCATCGCCGGCCAGACCGTCGGATCACGGCTGTTCCTCGGAACCGGCGGCGTGCCCAGCCTGCAGCTGCTCGACACCATCGTCGGCGCGTCCGGTGCCACGGTGGCCACCGTGGCCGTCCGGCGCGTCGAAGCCGCCTCCCGTGGGTCGATCCTCGACGTGCTGCGCCGGCACGACATGCAGGTCCTGCCGAATACCGCCGGATGCTTCACGGCGGCCGAGGCGGTGCTGACGGCCAAGCTCGCACGCGAGGCGTTCGCCACCGACTGGGTGAAGCTCGAGGTCATCGGGGACGAGCACAGCCTGCTGCCCGACCCGGTAGAGCTGCTCCAAGCCGCCGAGCAGCTGTGCGACGACGGCTTCGTGGTGCTGCCGTACACCACAGACGACCCTGTCCTGGCCCGGCGGCTCCAACAGGTGGGATGCGCCGCAGTGATGCCGCTGGGATCGCCGATCGGCAGCGGGCTCGGCATCCGCAATCCCCACAACATCGCCATGGTGGTCGAAGCGTGCTCGGTGCCGGTGATCCTCGACGCCGGCATCGGCACCGCATCGGACGCCGCCACCGCGCTCGAGCTCGGCTGCGACGCCGTGCTGGTCGCCTCGGCGATCACGCGCGCCCGGCATCCCGAGCACATGGCACGCGCCATGCGGCTGGCCGTCGAAGCAGGCGCGTCGGCCCGCGCTGCCGGCCGGATCCCGAAGCGCTGGTCGGCATTGGCCTCGAGCGCCGGTGCCGGCCTGGCCGACTTGTGACCGCTGCCACCACCGCTCGCGGGGAGACCCCGGTGGTGGTGCTGACCATCGCCGGGTCGGACTCGGGTGCAGGCGCCGGGCTGCAGGCCGACCTGAAGACGTTCGCCGCGCTGGGCGTCTACGGCACCTGTGCCGTCACCGCGGTGACGGCACAGCACACGGCTGGCGTCCTGGGGGTCTCACCCGTCGCACCGGAGATGGTCGACCTGCAGATCACCGCCGTCCTCGGCGACCTACCGGTCGCCGCGGTGAAGACCGGCATGCTCGCCACGCCGGCCACGGTCGCCGCTGTCGCCCGGCGTGCCGCAGGGGGTGAGCTGGTCAACCTGGTGGTCGACCCGGTGCTGGTGGCCTCCACCGGCCGGATCCTGCTCGACGACGGCGGTCCTGCGGCCTATGTCGAGCTGCTCATCCCGCATGCCCGGGTCGTGACGCCCAACCTGCACGAGGCGGCGCTGCTCACCGGCACGGCGATCACCGACGTGGCGTCGATGGCCGAGGCGGGCCGCCGGTTGCTCGACCTGGGCCCGGAGGTCGTCGTCGTCAAAGGCGGCCATCTCGGCGGGGAGACCTCGCCCGACGTGCTGGTCTCGCGCGCGACGGCCGGAGCCTCGACGGGCCCCGGACCGGTGGTCACGGTGCTCGACGCTTGCCGGGTGCCGACCGGAAACGACCATGGGACCGGGTGCACGCTGTCGGCGGCCATCACCGCCGCTCTCGCCGCCGGCGTCGAACCGGGGGCGGCGGTCCGCCAGGCCAAGGACTACGTGCGCGGGGCGATCCGGGGCGCTGCAGGCTGGACGCTGGGTGCTGGCCGGGGACCTCTCGACCATTTCGGGTGGGGGCCCCTGCCGGGTTGACCGGCAGTCGTCCCCGGCGGTGCCCGTCCATGCGGGTGGCGGAGCGGGCGGCTCTTCCGAGCCCACCGCACTCCGCTCGACCCCGCGCGCAGCCCGCAGGGACTGCGCTGCCCTGAGCCGGTCTCCACCCGGTCCAGGTGGATGATCCCCTCCAACACGCCCACTGTACGCCTGTTCCAACGCCAGGTCAACGCTTTAAGCGTAAAGTATATCACGGACCGCGGCCGCCGATGTGGGCGGCGTCGGAGCTGCCCGATCAGGCCGGCAAGACAGCTCCAGGCGGGGGGATGGCCCCCGGCCCCGTCACCAGGCAGCCCGCCTGGGCCGCCGTGTCGGCTGGCACCGGCAGCCTGGGCGGAACGAGGAAGTGGGGCTTCGCCTGCAGGTCGACGGCGTCCAGCAGGTCGTCGGCATTCGCGTCGCGGGCGGTCAGCGCCGGCAAGTTCCACTTCCGCTCGACGAGCTTCAGCACCGACGTGTGGTCATGGACCACGTGGGACACGTAGTCGGGCCGGGCATATGGAGAGACGATGCCGAACGGCACCCGGAACCCGTAGCGGTCGAACCCGCCCGGCGCGCTGCCCGCGGGCAGGATCGGTGCCACTGCGTCAGGTGGGACGGCCCGGGGCGGCGGCACGTGGTCGTAGTACCCGCCGTGCTCGTCGTATGCCCACACCAGGAGCGTCTTGGCCCAGGCGGCGCCGCCGAGCACGGCCTGCACGACCTGGGACAAGAAGGTGTCGCCGTACTGCACGTCCTGGGGGGGTTCCTCCGAGTTCTGGGAGAAGTTGGGATCGACGAGCGAGAAACCCGGCAGGGTGCCGGAGCGCGCGTCGTCCAGGAAATGGCTGAAGGGTGCCAGGTTGGCCGCCACCTTCGGATCCTTCAGCAGCGGCAGGAAGATGGCGGCGGACGGCACGTTGGAGAAGTAGTTCTTCCACGGGATGCCATACCGGTTGAGAACGTCGAAGATCGTCCCGTTGGGGGGGAGGGCCAAGGAGAACGTGTCGTTGACCAGGCCCAGGGATGTGCCTGCCATCAGAAACCGCCGGTTCGGATAAGTCTGGGCCAAAGTGGAGCAGAAGTAGCGGTCCCCGATGGGGAACGTCCGGGCGAGGGCGGCAGTGAAGGGCATGTCCGCCGGAGTCAGGTACCCCATGGCCGCCGGTCCCGACTTGGACGTCACGAAGCCCTGGTTGGTGCCGCCGTCGTACTGGGCATGTGAAGCATCCCACGATTGCGAGAGCGTGCCGCTGGGCTGGCAGGGCGTCGGCATGGGGAACGAGCGAACGAGCGGATCCGGTGCCCGGTCCCGTCCGGGTTCGTCGAGGACGGAAGCCCGTCGACACCGAGCGGAAGGCCGTCTCCCCGGCCCAGCACGCCGAGGACGTTGTCGAAGGAGTGGTTCTCCATCATGACGACCACGATGTGGTCGATCTGCGGCAGCAGGTCGGAGCCCGCGGCGCGGGTCGGGTCGGGCAGGCTCCCCGCCGTGCCCACCATGGTGGTCGACGTGGACGGCCCGCCCCGGGTGCCTGACAGGCATGCGGAGAGCCCAAACGCGCCTGCGGCCATCGCCGTCGTACTGAGCAGATGCCTGCGGCTGATCGGACGTTGCGTCACGGGCCTCACCTCCGACCGGCGATGCTATCGAAGGGCCGCTGGCCCAGCGCTACCATGGCAAGGCCCGCCGGGCCATGTCGATGATGAGCTCCCGAACCGTCCACCACCATGCCAGGCCCGGTCCCGCCGCCGGCCAGAGCTCCCCGCCCGAGGCCCCGAGGAGCAATCCCGGGCCGAGCGCCAAGCCCGCGTTCGTCGTCTTCGCCGCGGCGTTGGCCATCTGCCTCGGCGGCGCCTTGGCCCTGGCGCTCACCAGCGCTGCACCCAGGAACGCTACGCCGAGGACCCTCGTCACTGCCTCCCATGATCCGGTGCCGGCGGTGCCGGCGGCACCGTCGATCGCCGCCATGGTCGCCGGAGGCCAACCCCCGAGTGACGTCGTCGCCGCGCTGGCCTTTCCACGCGGCACCCAGCCGGTGGCCGGATCGATAGACGACCAGACGGTCGGCAGCTACGACCGGTCCATGCTCTTCACTGTCGCCCTGCCCGAAGCCCAGGTCATCGCGTTCTTCCACTACCAGCTGCGCGCCCAGGGATGGACGTCGTTCAGCCAGGGGAAGCCGGCGGCGGCCACCCGGGCCCCGGCCGGCTCGATCGAGGTGCTGGCCAGGCGCCCGGCGTCGGACGGCAACTTCTGGCAGGTCGGCCTGGTGGTGGAGCCCACCACCTTCTCCAGCTCATCGACGGTGGACACCACTGCGTTCCAGCTCCACCTCTTCGTCGTCCCCGATCCGCTCTAGGACCTCGGTCCAGAGCTCACTCCGTTCAGGGAGCGCCAGCTCCGGATCTACCGCCTCCTCGCCGGCCAGCAGCCAGGCCCAAACGAAGAAGTCGACCGGGTACAGCAGGTAGCCGATCCGAGTTGCCGGAGCCAGCACGATAGCCAGCACGGTCGCCCAGCCGAGCAACCGAAGCACGCCGGACGTACGATGTGGAGCCCGGCGCGCCAGCACCCAGACCAGGACCAGCGCCCCGGCGGCAGCGATCGCCGCCGTCAGGATACGGTGGACATGGGGGAACGCCACGGCCAGCACATGGCCGAGCAGGGGCGTCGCCGCTGGCGATCGGACTCCGGCGAGCCCGAGCGGGAACCGCACGACGTTCTGCACGAACGCCGTGACGTTGCTGAGCGCCGACGGCAGGACCGCTGGCACGACCACGCAGACCAGCCCGACCGTGTAGAGCATCCTGCTCCGACGGCTCGGCTCCCCCTGGCGACCACGCACCACCAGCACCCCCAGGAGCGCCAGGGGCCAGGCCGTGAATTTCATCGCCGACACCACCCCGAAGGTGATGCCGGCAGCCAGGGGCCTGCGCCGGCTCAACAGCACGGCACCGAGCAGCATGATGGCGGCCACCGGCAGGTCGTCGCCCCCGGTGGCCAACGGGAGCCCGGCCGTCGGCAGGACCGTCATGACCTGCAAGGCGAGGACCCGGGGCCCGGTGGGTCCCCGGGTCAGCGCCATGGCCAGCGCGACGACGGCGATCGTCACGACCGAGAAGGCGACGCGGGCGTCGGTCAGCCGGGAAGAGGCGTCCGTGCTCCGGGCCAGTCCGAAGACCGACATCAACGGCAGGTAGGGATCGAAGGCATCGGCGGCCGGCTCGCCTGCCGGCACCGGCGGCGGATGCTTCGGGTTGACCACCCGGTAGGGGTCGAGGCCGTGATACAGCCGTTGCCCGGCCTGCTCAACCACCACCACCTCGGGCTGTACATGCGTCGTCGGTCCGGCCGCCGACCGCCAGGCCACCTCGAGCGAAAGCGGCAGCAGCGTTGCCCCGACGAGCACCAGCATGAAGATGGTCATGCGCGGCATGGTCCAATGCCAGTCGGAGTGCCAGCCCTGGTGCAGATCCACGAACCCGTCGGTACGCATCGGGCGATCGGCATCGGCCTGGCCGCCATCCTCCATGCCGGCGGCGGAAGCACCATGGTGCCGGCGCCCAGACCCTGCCAGCACCGCCGGTTCGAGGTCGGGCTCAGCCGGCACACGACGCCTGCTCCGTCGGG
>JAJYAB010000096.1 GCA_021779775.1 Actinomycetes bacterium | reverse complement strand
CACGCCGAACACCGCGTCGACGATGTCGCGGACCTCCGGCTCGCCGGCCACCCGCAGCGGGCCGGCCGGCGTCGCCCCGATGCCGGCGCACACGGCGTAGGCGAGGCTGTTGATAGTCCGGACATGGGGGCCGGCTGACGATGCGAAGCCCGCGCAGCGCGAGCGGAGCTCGTCGGCAGCGTTCGTGTTAAAGGCCACCGCCGTCACCGTCGACGGGTGCACTCCCCGGTCGGCCACCAGATGACGGAGCCGCTCGGTCAGCACCCGGGTCTTCCCGGATCCGGCGGGGGCGATCACCCGGGCCGGGCCACGGACATGGCCGACGGCCGCCAGCTGGTCGGGAGCGAGCGACGCTTCCGGCGCACCGTGTCCTGCGCACCTGAGGGAGCCGGCTTCGACGTCCCACCGGTGGATGACCGCCTGACCGCCGGCCAGCATGGGTGGCGATGCCGGCCCGCCGTCCACGTAGCTTGGCGTGCCGTCAGGCAGGAGGATGTCGGCCGGACCACCGCCGTGCGTCCCGAGGCGGCCGAGGAGGCGGACCGCCCGCCGCCCGTGCCACCACACGGGAGTGCCGTGCGCCCCCCGGGCGTCGTAGGAATTGGCCCATACCAGGAACTGCAGCTGCTCCCGGGCAAACGTCATGCCGACAGGAACGGCGTAGGGCGGATCGTCGCATACCTGCCGCTGACGGAGCTCGTCGGGGTCGGCGGCCAGCTCGACGACCACCGGAGCCCGTTCGGACCAGGAACGCTGCAGGACGTCCACCGCTGTGGCGGGCGCGGCGAGGTCATCGGGACCGACACGGACCCGGAGCGCCCCGGACCACGGCCCGGGAACCCGCTGCCCGGGACCCACGACCACACCACGACCGAGCTCCAGCGGTCCGGGCGGGTCGGCGGAAGTCATCGGCGGAGGGTAGCGGGGGGATGGTTCGCTTCTGCTACGGCAGGCGGCAGGCGGGCGTGCCGCCGGGAAGCCGGTGGCGGAACCGCGCCACCAGCCGGTAGATGCCGGCCGCCATCCAGCTGAACGGTGGAGTGAGGACGAGCATGCCTGCACGTCGCCGCCAACCCGTGCCGGCCAGCAGCGACGCGCCGATGGCCCGGTGGCCCCGCGCCAGCCCGCCGGATTCGTCGACCCACCATACGGCGGTCTGGGCCTGCTCGACCGTCAGCCCGAGGTCGGCCAGTCCGGGCTCACCCAGGCATTGCCAAGGGACCGAGCGCACCGGCCTGTCCCAATGGCTGGCGATCCAGCCGGCAGCCGACGTGCAGAAACCGCAGTCGCCGTCGAACACGAGCAGCGGCACGCCGGGGTGGTCCATTGGCAGTCAGTCTCCCTGTTCCCTGCCGGGCGCGTCGTGCCGACGTGAAAATGCTGCCGGGACGCCTGCGACACCGACGCTTCCCTGATAATCGAACCCGTTAGCCAGTCTGGCGTCGGGACCCGACCAGAAGGGTCGCGGACTGCGTCGTCTGGCTGGTGAGCGCCCGCGACGCCAAGCAGGTACCTGGCCGGCCGAAAACCGGCAAGCTCGACGCCGTGTGGCTGGCCAAGCTCGACGAGCGCGGCATGCTGCGGCCGAGTCTCATCCCGCCGGCCGAGATCCGCCAGCTGAGCGACTACACCCGGCTCCGGTCGACCTCGTCGAAGACCGCACCCGGGACATGCAGCGCGTCGAGCAGCTGCTCACCGGCATCGGGGTGTCCGCCGCCCAGACCATCATCGCCGAGGTCGGCCTGGACATCGCCCAATTCCCCACGGCGGGGATCCGCCCCGCACCCCGACCTGACGCGCCCACGTTTGTACAGACCGAAGCCGCCGACGGCGCTCGATGCGAGTAAACGACCCTGCGACAAGGGTACTTGCATACGTTTACTCTATCCAGTAATGTTGAGTTAGTTAGTCATGATTAGGGCCACTGTCCGGAGAGGGAGCGATGCGACATCGGATCGTGATCGTCGGGGGCGGCAGCGCGGGTATCAGCGTTGCCGCCCGGTTGCGCCGGGCCGGCGAGGAGGATGTGGCGCTGATCGAGCCGGCGGCCGTGCACTACTACCAGCCGCTGTGGACCCTCGTGGGGGGAGGGTACGCCTCCCTCGAACGCACCCGACGCTTCGAGGCCACCGTTGTGCCGAAGGGGGTCCGCTGGGTCCAGGACGCAGCCGTCGAGCTCGACCCCGACGCCCGCCTCGTCACCACGGCGGGCGGCGCCCGGATCGGCTACGACGTGCTCGTGCTCTGCCCTGGCCTCGAGCTCGCCTGGGACCGGGTTCCGGGCCTTGCCGAGGCGATGGCGACGCCGCACGCTGCATCGAATTACAGCGCCGAGCTCGCCCCGAAGACCTTCGAGCTCGTCCGGCGCTTCCGGGGCGGCGAGGCGATCTTCGCCGCCCCAGGCTCGCCGATCAAGTGCCCGGGCGCTCCGCAGAAGGCCGCCTACCTCGCGTGCGACCGGTGGCAGCGCACCGGCACGCGCGCGAGCACTCGGGTCACGTATGCAAGCGGTGCGGGCGGGATCTTCGGGGTGCCGGAGTTCGCAGCCGTGCTCGAGCGCGTCGTCGAACGCTACGGGATCGAGACCCGCTTCGGCCACGAGCTCGTCGAGGTCGACCCTGACGCGCGCCAGGCGACCTTCGAGACCACCGGCCCGAAGGGCAACGTGCGCGAGGCGCTTCATTACGACCTGTTGCACGCCACCCCACCGCAACGCGCCCCGGGCTTCGTGCGCGAGAGCACGCTCTCGAGCCAGAGCCCGTTCGGCTGGGTACCCGTCGACCGCCACCGTCTCGTGCATACCCGCCACCCGGAGGTCTTCGCTCTGGGCGACGTCTGTGACGCCCCGACCTCCAAGACCGGAGCAGCGATCCGTCGCCAGGCGCCGGTCGTGGTGGCGAACGTGCTCGCCACCTTGTCGGGGCACGAACCACCCGCTCGCTACGACGGCTATGCCGCCTGCCCGTTCACCACCGCCCGGGGCAAGATGCTGCTGGCTGAGTTCGACTACAGCCTGGCGCCGCACCCGACGATCCCGCTCGTCGACACGACACGCGAGCGCTACGACATGTGGCTGCTCAAGCGCTACGGCCTTCCTGCCTTCTACTGGAACGTCATGCTACGCGGGCTGGGCTGACCCCCGCCGTACCCGCCGACCCGCAGGTCGCTCCCGCCGTGAGACACTATGGAGCCGTAGGCCACCCGTCGCACCATGTCCGCCTGCAGGCACCCACCGAAAGCGTCGGCATGCACCTTGAGCCAGCGGTCCTCCCTGCCACGGTGTCGAGCCAGGAGGATTTCGCCGAGCTGTCCCGCATGGTCCGCGACCGGGGGCTGATGGCGCGACGGCCTGGCTACAACGTGGTCACGATCGGGGCAACGATCGGGGCGCTGGTCGCCTTGGTGATCAGCGCCGTCATCGTCGGTAACAGCTGGTGGAACCTGACCGTTGCCGGCGGCTTGGCGTTCGTTCTCGCCCAGCTGGGCTTCATCGGCCACGACGCGGGACACCGCCAGGTCTGCGCCCGTCGGCGCAACAACGACTTGCTCGGCGTCATCGTCGCCAATCTGCTCACCGGGTTCAGCTTCGAATGGTGGCTGGCGAAGCACAACCGCCATCATCGCTACACCAACCGTCCGGACAAGGATCCAGACCTTGCTCCTGGCGCGTTGGTGTACACGCCGGCCCAAGCCGCGCAGAGCGGGCGGCTCGGCCGGCGGCTCGGCCGGAGCCAGGCAGCCCTGGTGGTGCCCCTGCTGTTCCTGGAGGCTTTAAACCTGCATCTGGCCAGCGTGGTGTCCCTTGCCCGACGCAGGGCGTGGACTGCGCTCGTCGAGGCCGGGTTGCTCGCCATCCATGGAGGGATCTTCTTCGTTGCGCCCTTCCTGGTCCTCTCGCCGGTTCGAGCTGTGGTGTTCATCGCCGTCACACAGTCCCTGTTCGGTTTCTACCTGGGCACAAGCTTCGTGACCAACCACGTGGGCATGCCGACACTCGACGGCAGCGACGATCTCGGGTTCCTGCGCCGCCAGGTGCTGACCTCGCGCAACCTGTCCGGCCGGTCGCTCACCAGCTTCGTGTTCGGAGGTCTGGACACCCAGATCGAACACCACCTGTTCCCGACGATGCCTCGGGCGAACCTGCGCCGAGCACGCGAGCTGGTCCGCCCGTTCTGTGCCGAGCACCGGATCGCCTACACCGAACAGAGCCCGTGGCATGCCTACCGCGAGGTGCTCCACCACCTCCGAGCCGTCGGCACCGGACGCGCCACCGCTACCACCGCTACCACCGCTACCACCGCTACCACCGACTGATCGATCCTGGCGGGATCCTCCAGCAGCACCAGAGCTCTACCCGGCAGGCACCATTTGGATAGTTGCTCACTATACATATAGTATCACACCGCATGGTCGATCTGGGCGCAAGGCGGTGCTGCCGGAGCCGGGGCGGTCGGCAGCAGGA
Source organism: Actinomycetes bacterium (assembly GCA_021779775.1). Classification (GTDB taxonomy): domain Bacteria; phylum Actinomycetota; class Acidimicrobiia; order Acidimicrobiales; family UBA8190; genus JAJYAB01. The sequence continues at coordinate 2,281 of JAJYAB010000096.1, read as the reverse complement.
TGCGGGCGGTCGGCAGCAGGATGCGGGCGGTCGCTGCATCCGGGTGCTCTCACTGGCCGCGGTGGCCGCGACCTACTGCCTTGCCGTGCTCGGGAGCACCGTGCGTGTGACCGACTCGGGGATGGGCTGCGCGGGCTGGCCACTGTGCACCGGGCAGATCGGTCCGATCGCCCATTTCCATCCGTTGATCGAACAGTCTCACCGCTACCTGGCGGCGCTCGTGACCTTCCTGGTCCTGATGCTCGCCGCGTTGGCCTGGCGAGCCGGTCCAGCGGCCCGGTACGTGCGGGGACCGGCAACGGTGTCCGTAGGAGCGATCGCCGTGCAGGTCGTGCTCGGCGCCATCACCGTCCTCACCAACAACGCACCGGTCACGGTCGCGCTGCACCTCGCGGCCGGGCTGTTGCTCCTCGGGATAGTAACGGTGACCGCGGTGGCATCCTTCGCCGGGCCCGAAGCGTCCTGGTCGTTACCTCGCCATCCGGGCCACCTCGCCTGGGCTGCCGTCATCGGGTTGTTCTCCGTGCTCGCATCCGGTTCGCTGGTGGTCGATGGGGGGGCGCAGTCGGCGTGCAGGTCATGGCCAGCGTGCGTCGGAGCCCGAGCCTCCGATGGACTCGTCGCCCTCCAACTCGTCCATCGTTCGATCGTCCTGGTCGGTGGGACGCTCGTCGTCGTCTACCTCGTGATGCTCCTCCGCCGGGGACGCGTCCCCCCGGCGCGGCACATCCTGGCGATGACCGGCCTGGCCCTGCTCGCCACGCAGGTCACGGTCGGCGCATTCGACGCGTTGCTCGGTGCGCCAGCGGCTCTGGCCGACGTGCATCTCGCATTGGCCTCGGCACTGTGGGCTGTCGTCATCGCGGTCGCCGCCCTGCCGGCAAGCGGCGCCCGGGAGCGTATTGCTCCCGCCGATCCCCGCACTGTGGACGGCGTACCGGCGACGATGCGAGTCCGGCCCGGTCCGTTACAGATGCCCGAGACACCGGACACGGCATCAGCCAGCAACTAGGTTGGCGTCATGACCACCACACTCGACGAACTGCTACGTCGCCCGGGGACCTGGACGCTCGATGCCGACCGATCGTCGGCGTCCTTCCGGTCCACCAGCCTGTGGGGCTTGGTGAAGGTGAAAGGCAGGTTCACCGGGATCAGCGGGTCCGGAAGCGTCGGGACGGACGGGTCGTCGGGCGGCGAGCTCGTCATCGACGCGTCGTCGGTGACCACGGGCAACGACAAGCGTGACACCCACCTGCGCTCCGACGACCTCCTCCAGACCTCGTCGCACCCGCAGATCACCTACAGGGCGTCTGCGGCCACCGCACTCGGCCCAGACCGAGCCACGCTCAGCGGCACACTGACCATCGCCGGCACCAGTCAGCCGCTCGAGATCGAAGCCAAGGTGGGCGACATCGACGACGGGGATGTGACGATCTCCGCCAGCTTCGCCGTCGACCGGTCTGCCTGGGGAATAGGGTGGCGGAAGATGGGCATGACGAAGATGTCGACACCGGTGGAAGTCGTCGCCAGGTTCACGCCGTCTGCCGTCGGCTCAGCTCCAGCCGGCGCAGGCCCTGAGGACGTGGATCCGGTGTGAGCGGGGCTCGGACCTCGAAAGTGACGCTGCGTACATGACCCCGCGGGGCATCAGATGATCCCGAGGGACATCAGCTGAGCCGCTGCGCCCAAGTCGCCCTCGACCACCAGCTGCTGGGACACGAACGCCTCGGCGCCCGACAGCTCTCCGTTGACGATCTTCACGAAATCGGCAGCGGCAGCCCGGATGGTGGCAGCCAGGTCTTCACTGGGGTCGTCGGACACCGCGATCGTCACGGTTCCATTGTGGACCGTCAGGAGCCACGAGCCTCCGAGGTCACCGTCAAGGACGAAGGCCACCTCGAGCTCGACGCTCGCCGCGCCGGTTGGATCCACTCGCCCCAAGAGCACGTCGTCGAAGAATTCAGCCGGACTGCCGACGTGCACGGCAGGCCGGGGCGGCCGGGCTCGATCGCCGGCGAGCACGTCGGACTCCATCGCTTCGATGGAGTCCGCCAGGATCTCCACCATCCGGTCAACGGTCGCGCGGTCGATCGTCAACGGCGGCGCTAGTCCGACCACCTCGATGCCCATGGCCCGGCAATAGAGGCCCCGCACCCACGCCTCGTGCTCGACTCGCTCGCAGGCCCGGTGCGGATCGGCGAAGCCTCGCTTCGTCTCCTTGTCGGCAACCAGCTCGATGCCGGCCATCAGACCCACCCCTCGGACGTCGCCCACCGAGTCG
>JAJYAB010000095.1 GCA_021779775.1 Actinomycetes bacterium | reverse complement strand
TCGTGGCGCGTCAGGGTCCCGGTGAACGAGGCGTTGGCGGCCTGCAGCAGGTAGTCGACGTCTTCGGGGAGGCACACCGGATCGTCGAGTTCCCCGTCCCAGTCGGTGTCGGTGGTGCCCAGGTAGACGTCGTCCCCGTCGGGCCACGGCACGACGAAGATCGAGCGGCGGTCGCGTGCCACGGGGACCACGGCGGCCATGTCGGCGGGCAGCTTCGATCGGGGCACCGTCAGATGGACCCCCTTTGCTGGTCGGATCGAGCGCGGATGGGTGCCCTCGTCCAATGCGCGGACGTCGTCGGCCCACACACCGGTGGCATTGACGACCACCGAGGCTCGCACCTCGAGCTGGCGGGTCGGGGCGCCATCTCGCCCGGGCGTGGCCGGCGACGCCCGCGGATCGGCTGCTTGCACCCGCGCACCGGCCACCCGGCCGCCGGCGTCGTGCAGCAAACCGACCACCTCGGCATAGTTGGCCATGGTCGCACCATGATCGAGTGCTGCGGTCCGCGCCAAGGCCAGGGTGAGCCGCGCGTCGTCGGCGCGAGCGTCGAAGTACACGAACGCCGCTACGAGCCGGTCGGCCTGTAGCGTCGGGAGGTGGGCCAGCGCCTCGGTCCGGCTGATCCGCCGGTGCCGCCGCCCGATCCTGAGCCCACCGGTGACGTCGTAGAGCCACAGCGCGGACGAGTACGCACGGGCGACACTCTTGCTCACCACGCCGTCGTGCCCGAACAGCGGGATGAGAAAGGGCATCGGGGCGACGAGGTGCGGAGCGTTCCCGAGCAGCCGCTGGCGCTCGTGGAGGGCTTCGTACACCAGGCGCAGCTCACGTTGCTGTAGGTAGCGAAGGCCGCCGTGCACCATCTTGGATGACTTCGACGACGTGCCCGAAGCGAAGTCTTGCCGCTCCACGAGCGCGGTGCGCAGTCCTCGCGAAGCGGCGTCGAGCGCCACGCCGCAGCCCGTCACGCCCCCGCCGACCACCAGGACGTCGAACTGCCTGCTCTCCAGGCGGCGCAGGGATTCCTGCCGGTCGAACGCGGCGACGTCGACGGGGGAGCCAGCAGGCACCCGGCCAGCCTGCCACAGCATGGGCCCGGGCCGAGCAGCCCGACCCGCGGTCAGGCACCAGACCAGTTCGACAACCGCTGTCAAACAACAATGGTTGGTGGAAAAGGCCGCTACACTGGCAGATGCCGTGAAGACCCCCGATCAGCTCACCGCCGTGTTCCGGGCACGGGGCCGGAAGGTCACCGCCCAGCGCCAGTGCATCTTCCGCGTCCTACAGGGCGACGTGTCGCACCCGACGGCCGAGGCCGTCTACGAGGCGGCGCGGGCGGAGATGGAGACGATCTCGTTGAAGACCGTCTACCAGACGCTGCACGAGCTGGCGGCCCTGGGCGAGGTGGCTGCGCTGGACCTGGGCACCGGCACCGCTCGGTTCGATCCGAACGTGGGCACCGTCCACCACCATCTCGTCTGCCGGTCGTGCGGGCGCGTCCGGGACCTGCATGCCGACTTCACCGGGCTACAGGTGCCCGAAGGGGCCGGCGACGGGTACGAGGTGGGGGACGCCGAGGTGGTGTTCCGCGGGCTGTGTGCCGATTGTGTGGCCCTGCGGCCCGCCGCGGCGATGCCCCGGTGACGCCGGGTCCGGACGGCCGCTGACTGGTCGAGCCCGAGCAACCCAGATCCGAGCAACCCAGATCCGAGCAACCCAGATCCGAGCAACCCAGATCCGAGCAACCCAGATCCGAGCAACCCAGATCCGAGCAACCCAGAGATAGAGAGAGAGGAGCAGGTCCCATGCCAGAGCTGAAGGGTTCCCAGACGGAGTCCAACCTGAAGGAGGCGTTCGCCGGCGAGAGCCAGGCGAACCGCCGCTACCTGTACTTCGCCCAGAAGGCCGACGTGGAGGGCTGCCCCGACGTCGCGGCGCTGTTCCGGTCGGTGGCCGAGGGTGAGACCGGTCACGCCTTCGGCCACTTCGACTTCCTGAAGGAGGTCGGTGACCCGGTGACGGGCGTGCCGGTGGGCGCCACCACCGACAACTTGAAGTCGGCCATCGAAGGCGAGACCTACGAGTACAGCGAGATGTACCCCGGGTTCGCCCGTACCGCCCGCGACGAGGGCTTCTCCGAGGTGGCCGAATGGTTCGAGACGCTTGCCCGGGCGGAGAAGAGCCACGCCGGGCGGTTCCAGCAGGGGCTGACGTCGGTCGACGCCTGAGCTGCCGCCACCCGGGCCGATCAGGGATCTGCCCCCGATCGGCCCGGGTGGGTCCGGGCTGCCACCGGTGCGAACCACCGAAAGGAGTGCCATGGGCCGCCAGCTGGCCCTCGACGACATCATCGATCTCCGGGCCTACGAGCGGGTGCGTGAGGACGTCCGGCGTCAGACGATCGAGCTCAAGCGCCGCCGGCGGGTAGCCGTGGGACCGATCGTCACGCTGCTGTTCGAGAACCGCGACACGATCTGGTTCCAGGTGCAGGAGATGGCCCGAGCCGAGCGGATGACGACCGACGCGGCGATCACGGGGGAGCTCGACGCCTACAACCCGCTCATCCCCGAGCCCGGGCAGCTGTCGGCGACGCTCTTCGTGGAGCTGACCGGCGAGGAAGCGCTCCGGCACTGGTTGCCGCGCCTCGTCGGCATCGAGCGGTCCGTCGAGCTGCGCCTCGGCGGTGCGGCGGTCGAGGGAGATGGCGGAGCTGGCGTGGGTCGAGCGGGCACCGGCCCGCCGATCGTCGTCCGCAGCGTGCCCGAAGCAGCTCACGAGCAGGCCCTCACCCGCCAGGAGGTGACGGCGGCCGTCCACTATATCCGGTTCGAGCTGGACCCCGCCCAGGTCGACCGGTTCTCCAGCGGGCCCGTCGTCCTGGCCGTCACCCACCCGGAGTACCAGCAGGCCGTGACGCTCGACGACCCGGTCCGCACCGAGCTGCTTGCCGATCTCCAGCCCTGACCCTCGTTGGTCCCGGCGGTCCCGGGCGCAACCCGGGGATCAGGTGCAGCTCGTGTTCCCCCTGCTCAGTGGTGGTCATGGTCTGGACAACACGTGCTGCGTCGGCCATAATACTTCTTCCGTTTATCTCCTCCGAGGGGACGATTGTCTGCGCGGACAAGAGGTGGGCGGACGACCAGCAGTGCGAACTGACGAATGCCGAACTGAAGAACGACATACCGAGTGCCGAGGAAGTGACCCGATGACCGCCCTTACGACCGCCAGCTGGCGCAAGCGAGCTGCTTGCCGGGGCATCGACCCCGAGGTGTTCTACCCGGTGGCCGACGAGACCGAAGCTGAAGAGGCCAAGGCGATCTGCGACGTCTGTCCGGTGCGCCAGGCCTGTCTCGAGCATGCCCTGGCTCACCGCGAGCGCGAGGGCGTGTGGGGCGGGGCTACGGAGCGTGAGCGGCGCCGGATCCTCAGGCAGCGCCGGAAGTCGGCCTGAAGCTCTGGGCTGACGGGCCCGGCATTACCACCAGGCCAGGGTACCGGCGGGCGGTGGTGTCTGCCGTCTGCGTCCTCGTGCTCGTGGCCGGGCTGGCTGGTGCCTTGGCATCAGCCCCCGGTGCGCGGCGCCCGCTGCGCCATCCGACCGCCGCCGAGCAGTTGGCGGTAGCCGCCCGAGCCACCGTGGGGCATGGCAGCGCCGTGGCAACGGTCGTGGCTACCGTGATCGGCCCGAACGGGGTCACCGTGGACCAGTCCGGGAAGGCGCAGATCGACTTCGTCCATGACCGTGTCGGCCTCGTCGAGGAGGTCAGCTCTACCCTGGTCTCCGAGCCACGTCGTGAAGAGATCCGCCGTCTGGGACGACGGCTGTTCGGGGCATTGGCCGGGTTCTCCGCCTTGCCGGGCGGCAGGCCGTGGGTCGACCTCTCCCACCAGCTGGCATCGACAGCCGGCGTGCTCCCTGGACAGGTCGCCACCATGGAGTCGGACCCGGCGGAGGTCCTGGACCTGCTCGGGTCGCCCCACACCACTGCCGCGGTGGCGACGGGGGTGCCGCCACCCGGCGGTGGTCAGACCCTTGCCGTCACGGTCCTGCCCGCCACCTTCGACCGGCGCTTCGAGCATCTCGGGTTGCCACCATCCTTGCTGGCGCAGGCGGTGCACCAGGTCGACGCCTCGGGACTGGTGCAGTACCAGGTCACGATCGACGTGTCCGGAACGATCAGTGCCGTGGTGGTCAGCCTGCCCGGCGTCGGGGGTCTGACCACCCCCGACGTGGTGGCGTTGGGGCTGTCGGGGTTGGGCACGAAGGTGCGGATCCGCGCGCCGCGGCCCGGCGACGTCATGGGGTATCCGCAGTTCGCAGCCGCACTGGCCAGTGCCCAGCAGGCCGTCGCCTCGTCGACCCTTCCCGCGCCAGCCGGCTGATCCCCCGCACTCCGGCGCCACCCGGGACGGCCACCGAGGGGGGCGACGGGACCACGCTAGCCTCGCCGCCATGGATTTCGACTTATCGCCGGAGCTGGCCGAGCTGCAGTCCACGGTACGGCGACTGGCCCGGGACAAGGTGCGCCCCCGGGCTCGGCAGATCGACCAGGCCGGTGACTACCCCGCCGACCTGTTCGAGGTGTTCCGTGACGCCGGACTGCTCGGTCTCTGCATCCCGGTGGATCTCGGCGGATCCGGCGCGGGGATCTTGGGGCTGACGCTGGCCATCGAAGAGGTGGCCAAGTACTCCAACGCGGCGGCGCTCATGCTGCTGCTGACGCGGCTTCCCACCGGCCCGGTCATGATCGCCGGCTCGGAGCAGCAGAAACGGCGGTACCTGCCGGGCATCGCCGACGGCTCGCTCCGGGCGGCGTTCGGCCTGTCGGAGCCGCAGGCGGGCAGCGACGTCATGGGCATGCGGACCCGGGCGGTCCCCGATGCCGGCTCGGCGGGAGGGTGGGTGCTCTCCGGCATGAAGTGCTGGATGTCCGGCGTCAGCGAGGCCGACTGGTACACCGTGTTCGCCAAGACCTCCGACCCCGCCAGCCGCGCGCATGACTCGGTGACGGCGTTCATCGTCGAGCGGGGATGGGACGGGGTGGCAGTGGGTCGCATCGACCGCAAGATGGGGGTGCGAGGGGTCGACACCGGTGAGCTGGTGCTCACCGACGTGCGTGTGCCGGCGGAGAACGTCATCGGGGAGGTGGGTGGCTTCCGGTTGGCCATGCTGGGGCTCAACTCCATGCGGCCCATCGTGGCGGCGCGTGGCATCGGGCTGGCCGAAGGGGCGCTCATGTACGCCACCGAGTACGTGAAGGAGCGTGCCGCGTTCGGCAAGACGATCGCCGATATGCAGGGCATCCAGTGGGAGATCGCCAAGTGCGCCGTCGACATCGAGGCGGCACGGCTCCTCACCTACCGCTCAGCCTGGCTGGCCGACCACGGACGGTTCACCAAGGAGTGGGTGCCATACCTGTCGATGGCCAAATACCACGCCACCGAGCTGGCTGTCCGGGCTTCGAGCCTGGCCGTGCAACTGCTGGGGGCCGCCGGGTACATGGAGGACCACCCGACCGAGCAGTGGTACCGCGATGCCAAGCAGCTCACCATCGTGGAAGGGACCAGCCAGGTGCAGCTCGGCCTGATCGCCCGCGGTGTCCTCGACCATGACCTGTGGTGGGACTGAGCACGGACGGTCCGGCGGGGACCTTCGAGGGCCTGGGGGGCTGGCCCGGTGTGCTGAGCCGGCTGCTGTCGCGGGATGATCTGACCGGCGACGAGGCGGCGCTGGTCATCGGGGAAGTGCTGGCCGGCGACGCGTCACCGGCGCAGATCGCCGCGTTCGTCACGGCGCTGCGGGGCAAGGGCGAGACCGTCGAGGAGATGGCCGGGTTCGTCAGGGCCATGCTGGCCCATGCCGAGCCGCTGCCGGTGGCTGGAGACCTCGTCGACACCTGCGGCACCGGCGGCGACCGGAGCTCGTCGATCAACGTGTCGACCATGGCTGCCCTGGTGGTGGCCGGAGCCGGTGCTCGGGTCTGCAAGCACGGCGGTCGGGCGGCGTCGTCGGCGGCCGGCTCGGCCGACGTGCTCGAAGCGTTGGGCGTGGTGATCGACTTGGGTCCGGGTGGGGTGGCTCGGTGCATCGACGAGGTGGGCATGGGCTTCTGCTTCGCTCCCCGGTTCCACCCGGCCATGCGGTTCGCTGCCCCGGTGCGACGCGAGCTGGGGATCGCCACCATCTTCAATTTTCTCGGCCCGCTGGCCAACCCGGCGCGCGCCCGCCGCCAGGTGGTCGGGGTGAGCGATCCGGCGATGGCCGAGAAGATGCTCGGGGTGCTGCAGGCCAACGGCGCGATCCGGGCCATGGTCGTGCACGGTGCCGACGGGCTCGACGAGCTGTCGACCACCGGTCCGACCGTCGTGCTGGAGCTCGGTTCTCCCGGAGCAGACGCGACCTTCGAAGCAGACGCGACCAGCAGCGCGGCCATCGACGCCGTACGGCGGTCGACGGTCGACGCTACCGACCTCGGGCTGGGCAGGGCCACGCTGGAGGACCTGCGCGGCGGCGATGCCGCGGCCAACGCGCTGGTGGTGCGCCGAGTGCTCGGCGGCGATCGGGGGCCGCACCGCGACATCGTGCTGCTCAACGCGGCGGCCGGGTTGGTGGTGGCCGGATTGGTCGACACGTTGGCAGCTGGTGTCGTCACGGCAGCGACCGTCGTCGATTCGGGCCGGGCGGCGGCGGTGCTGGACGGGCTCGTGCGGGTGTCGCAGGACGTGGCCCCCGGCTGACCGGTCTGCGAGCGCAAGCCCCTGGTTTCAGCCATGGGGTCGAGCGAGTTCGGGGCGGAGCTCCGACCGTCACACCCCCAGCGTAGGGTCGCTGTAGATGTCAAGATCGGCGTATCGCTCCAG
>JAJYAB010000094.1 GCA_021779775.1 Actinomycetes bacterium | reverse complement strand
CGCTGGCGTGGAGGGAGCCTGCCTGCAGCGAGGCGTGGCCGCTCGCGTGGAGGGAGGCATGAGCGTTCGGATCGGGGATGGAGATGCCCACGTGGGACAAGCCGCCGGACAGGCTCGACTGCATGGAGGCCGGCAGCGCACCGGTGGCCGCAGCCGCGGCGCCGCCGCTGGCGAGCATCAGACCGGCAGCTGCTACTGCGGCCTTCACGGAAAGCAGGCTGGTGAACATCTTTTTTCTCCTCGGTTCGGTTCCGTTGGAGATGGCGTCCGGTGCGTTGGCAACGAACGCTGCGACCACGGCCGCCTCGATCGCCGACCCTGCGCCCCCCACAGATGGCCGGGCTGCCTGCACGAGGGCAGCTACCTCCCCGAACCCCGGGGGGGCGTCGTCCGGATCGATAGCACCGGACAGCAGTCGGTCTTCCGTCGCTTGGTCGAGGGTCAGTCTGCGCATCTCACCTCCTTCATCGCCCCGGCGGGTCATCGCGTTACAGGGTTCATCCGAACGGCAGGCTTCATCCGAACGGCAGGCTTCATCCGAACGGCAGGATTCGTCCGAGCGGCAGGGTTCGTCCGAGCGGCAGGGTTCATCGCGTGACAACCTGCCGGTCCCAGACCTTGCGCAGGCGCCGTAGGGCCCGGTGCTGCAGCACCCGCACCGTTCCGGCGCTCCGGCCCATCGCCTGGGCCGCCTCGTCCACGCTGAGCCCTGCCACCACCCGGAGCAGGACCACCTCGGACTGGTCCGGCGACAGGTTGCGCACCAGCCTGGCGACGGCTTCGTCGGTGGCCATGTCCGCCAGCACCTGCTCACCCACATCCGGCGATGGCGGTCCGTCGAGGTCCCCGTTCCATGCCACCTGCGACGGGGTGCGCCCGCAGCGGCGGTAGTGGTCGGCCACCCGCCGGCGGGCCACCGTGAACAGCCAGGCACGGAAATCGCCGATGTCCCCCGCGAAGCCGGAGAAGTCGCCGGCAGCGGCCATCCAGGTCTCCGACGCCAGATCTTCGGCGACATCGGGCGCTCGGCGCCGCAGGTACTGCAGCAGCCCCGGGTGGACCTGGCGGAAGAGCTGCGTCATCGCCGCCTCGTCGCCCGCTCGGGCAGCCGCCAGCACGGCGTCGAGGTCGGGCTCCACACCGACAAGGATCGGCGCGAGCTCCGCAAAACTCAAATGGCGTCCGCCCAATGCAGATGGCGTCCGCCCAACCGGCGAGCGACCACCACCTCCGGCGTGCACGTGTAGGACCCGGTGTCGAACCGGCGGGTCCGGCGGCGGAAGGCGAACTTGAACCCGGGCCACAGGGTGAGGTTGCGGCTCTTGTCGTCGAGATACCAGCTGTGGCAGCCCGAGGCCCAGACCGTTCCCTCGGTCGCGTGCAGCATCTCGGCGAAGAACGCCGCATGGATGTCGTGGCGCACCTCCACCGTGCCGATGCCGTGGCGGCGCATGGTTCGCAGGCAGTCGAGCACGTAGGCGATCTGCGACTCGATCATGTAGACGAGCGAGGTGTCGCCGATGCCGGTGTTGGGCCCCGACAGCACGAACAGGTTGGGGAACCCGTGGGCGGTGGTGCCGAGATAGGCGCCCTGCTGGGCGAACTTGTCGAGCAGCGGTCGGCCGTGCCGCCCGTGCACCAGCCGGTACGAGGGGCTGTCGACGACGGAGAAGCCGGTGGCCAGCACGATCGTGTCGACCGGGTGCTCCACCCCGCCGGCGTTGACGATGCCGGCAGGCGTCACCGAGGCGATCCGGTCGGTGATGACGTCCACGTCGGGCTGGGCGAGCGCCGGGTAGTAGGTGTTGGAGATGAGGATGCGCTTGCAGCCCATGTCGTAGCGGGGCGTGAGCTTGTCGGCCAGGGCCGGGTCGACGACCGCCCTGCGGATGTGGGCCCGGCCTGCCCACTGGGCGGTGCGCAGCAGCCGTGGGAACCCGGCCAGCGCCAGGACCCCGGCCTCGTGCAGGGCGTAGGTGACGCCCCGTCTGATCCGCTGCGTCACCGGCAGCGTACGGTAGAGCCAGTGCTCCAACTTCGGCACCGGGCGGCTCGGGTGGGGAAGGACCCATGCGGGGGTGCGCTGGTAGACGTCGAGGTGCGCCACCGACGGCTGGATGCTCGGCACGATCTGGATCGCCGATGCCCCCGTGCCGATGACGGCGACCCGCTCCCCCGCCAGGTCGTGGCGATAGCTCCAGCGCGACGAGTGGAAGACGTGGCCGTCGAAGGTGTCGAACCCAGGGATGTCGGGGCTGCCGGCTCGGCCAGGCCGCCGACGCCCAGCACGACGAAGTCCTGCTCGTCCGACTGGAGCGGGCCGATGGCCATGCCCAGCCCGGCGAACCCGGTGCCGACGACCACCACCCGGTGGTGCTCGCCAGTCATGCGGCGGCAGAACCGGTGCTGGCGGCGCTGGTCGCCGGGACGGGCTCTTCCCATATACCGAAGGCCTTCCACAGCATCCGCGCGGCGCGGGTCATGAGCCCGAGCTCGGTGCACAGCTTACGGGTCTTCCCCACCGATTCCTTCAGGAGCCGGCGACCTTCAGCCGACCGGAACGCCTGGCGGACGGCACTGCGGGGCATGTCGCAGTGCCGGCGGAGGTCGGCGGGCGGCCGCAGCATCATCCGGGCCATGGCGCCCATCACCACGGGGGCGACCAGGGACAGGGCCGTGCGCCGCACCGCACCGGACCGGGGCACCTGGCGCTTGAGGACGTGGCGGGCAAACGACAGGTGGCGCGCCTCCTCGGTGACGTGGATCCGCATGATCCGCTCCACCAGGGGATGCGGCACGCCGTCGCGCAGCATCGTGCGCTGCAGGTGGTCGACCGGATCCTCGCCACCCAACACGAAGACGAAGAACATGGCCGGATCGACCTTGACGAGCCGGAATATGGCCACCTCGGCCAGGAACCGCACGGTGCCTGCCATGCCGCGCACCGGGAGCCCGGACCGGTTGGTGAGCTCCTGGAACATCAAGGTGTGCTGCGACTCCTCGATGACCTCGTGATGCAGGTAGCGGAACGACGGATCGCCGTTGCCCAGGCGGAACGCATAGGTGAGCAAGCCGCGCTGCAGGAGGTTCTCGAACTGCCAGCCCATCTTCATGCAGGCGGCCAGCCGGTAGAGCCCGACCTCGGCCTGCTCCGTGGCGGTCAGCCCCCGGTACCAGTCGGTGCTGGCCACTGGGTCGGACGCCGGCAGCCGGAGCCGGGGGTCGGTGCTGTCGAGCGCCAGCTCGGCGTCATCCCACGCGATATCGGCGTAGGCGTCGAAGTGCTTGTCGACCGACAGCCGGTTGAGCCTGCCCATCATCGTGACGAAGGCCAGGTCGTCGATCTGGTCGACCTCGGTCTCCTGGTCGAGCGCGGTCGTCATCGGCATCCTCCTCTGGTGCACCAGGCAAGCGCTGGCTGCCCCGGAGCCATTTGTTGACTACTGGTCAAGAAGGTACCCCGTCATTGACCTCCAGTCAACTAGGGTGTGCCCGTGGTTCTTCTCAACCCTCCCGCCGGGACACGCCAGGGCCCGGACCGTCGAGCCGGCGGCCGGCGGCTCGACGCCGATGCCCGCCGCGACCAGCTCACCCGGATTGGCGTGGAGCTAGCCCGGCGGGTGCCACCCGACCAGATCTCCGCCGACGAGGTGGCCAGGGCTGCCGGCGTGTCCAAGGGACTGGTGTTCCACTACTTCCCCACCACCCGCGACCTGCAGGTCGCCGTGCTGCGATCGAGCACCGCCGAGCTGCTCGCCCGGCTCGGCACCGACCACGCCGCCGCACCCTCCGACCGGCTGCTCACCGGCATCAACGCGTTCGTGGCGTACATCGAGGAACACCCGGCCGGATACCTGGCCACCGCCCGAGGCATCGGATCCGACCCCGGGTCGATGGAGGTCTTCGAGGAGACCAGGGCCGGCGTCGTCGACATCATGCGCCGGGCGCTCGGCACGCCCGAGCTGCCCGCCGGCCTGCGGATCGCCATACGGGGGTGGATCGCCATGGTGGAGGAGTCCGTGCTGCACTGGGTGGAGGACCACCCCGTGCCGCGCGACCAGCTCGTGGCCTTCCTCCACCGCGCCGCGCTGGACCTCATGCCGCAGGCCATGGCGATGGGCGCCGGCACCCTGGTGCCGACCGGCCCGGCCGATCCGGCGGTGTTCGACCTACGATCCTGACGAACCGGCAGGACCCGGCTCCGACGGCCGTGTCGGGAACCCGCCAGCACACCGGGCGCCAGGCGGCCCGGTGGCAGCCGTGGCGGGCCTACCCCGTGCAGATCCCGTCGTCGGCGCTCGACCATTCGATCAACCGCTTCGGACCCCAGGCTCCGAGGGAGGACGCAGCATGACGAAGACCGCCGCCGCCGCCGCCGCAGGCACGCCGACGTTGACCACCATGGTGCCGAGCCCGCTCGGCCCGCTCACCCTGGCGTCGGTCGCCGGCAAGCTGACGGGGCTGTACCTCGACGGGCAGCGCCACAGGCCACCGCGAACCAGCTCGTGGGTGGTGGACGACGGGGCCTTTGCCGAGGTAGCCCGGCAGCTCGACGCCTACTTCGCCGGCGAGCTGACCGAGCTCGACGTGCCGCTCGACCTGTCGGGCACGGCCTTCCAGCGCCAGGTGTGGTCCGCGCTGCGGGCGATCCCCTACGGCCAGACCCGCAGCTACGCCGAGCTGGCCGAAGCCGCCGGCAACCGCCGGGCGTGGCGCGCCGCCGGGCTGGCCAACGGGCGGAACCCCGTGGCCATCATCGTGCCCTGCCACCGCGTGGTGGGGGCCGACGGCACGCTGACCGGGTACGGCGGCGGCCTCGAGCGCAAGCAGTGGCTGCTGGAGCACGAGCGCCGCCACACCGGGCTGGTCGGGCTGGCCGGGCTGGCCCGCCACGCCGGGCTGGCCGGACGCTCCCGGTAGCGTCGTCGGCGTGCCCCCGGTCGTCGCGCTCGTATCGTTCCGGCTCGGCGGCACTGACGGGGTCGCCGTCGAAGCAGCCAAGTGGTCGGACGCCTTCGCCGTGCTCGGCTACGGCGTGACGACCGTCGCCGGCGCAGGCACTGCCGACGTGGTGGTCCCCGGCCTGGCCATGGACGCCGGCGAGCCACCGAGCCGCAGCGAGGTGGCTGGCGCTCTGGCAGGGGCCGACCTGGTGGTGGTGGAGAACCTCTGCTCGCTGCCGCTGAACCCGGCGGCAGCCAGGGTGGTGGCCGGCGTGCTGCGGGGACGGCCGGCGGTGCTGCATCACCACGACCTCCCCTGGCAGCGCCCGTGGTCGGCGCGGCTCCCCCCACCACCCGACGACCCCGCGTGGTGCCATGTCGTCATCAACGACGTCAGCGCCCGGCAGCTCGCCCGCCGCGGGATGGCGGCGACCCTGGTGCGCAACACCTTCGACACAGAACCGGAGCTCGGGGACCGCGCCGCCACCCGCCTGGCCCTCGGCATCGCGCCGGGCGACCGCCTGGTGCTGCAGCCGACCCGGGCCCTCCCCCGCAAGAACGTGGCCGGTGGTCTCGCCCTGGCCGAGGCGCTGGGCGCGACCTACTGGCTGCTCGGGCCGGCGGAGGACGGCTACGGGCCCGAGCTCGACCGGATCCTGTCCGGAGCGCGGACGCCGGTACGACACGGCCCGGGCGCCGGGGGGGCCGGCGTAGCGGTCGCCGACGCCTACGCGGCGTGCGACGTGGTCACCCTGCCGTCGACGTGGGAGGGATTCGGCAACCCGGCGGTGGAGTCGGCGGTGCACCGGCGCCCCTTGGCGGTCGGCCCCTATCCGGTAGCCCGTGAGCTGGCCCGCCATGGCTTCCGCTGGTTCGACGTGCGGTCCCCCGAGCAGACGGCCACCTGGCTCGACGAACCGGGCTCATCCCCCGGGCTCCTCGACCAGAACCTGGCGGTGGCTCGCCGCCACTTCGACGTTCGCCAGCTCCCCGGGCGGTTAGCCGAGCTGGTGGCGGCCAACGGGTGGCCGGCGCCCGGCCGGCGCCCGGCAGCTCATGCGGCGACGTGACCTGCCACGCGGGCGGTGGCGACGCGGCCCGACGCCCCTCGAGCGTCACGCGCCTGGTGGAGACACCAGCGGCACCGTCCGGGCGTTCAGCGCAAGCGGGGGGCGAGCAGGCCGACGAGATCGACGACCTCCTTGGCGCACGCCAGGTAGGTGTCGTCGTCCCCGCCCGCCGGGTCCGCCACGTCGCCCTGCTCAGCCGGGTCGACCTGGTCCAACGCCAAAGCGACCACCCGGTCGGCCAACGAACCGGGCCCACCTCCCAGGTGGTCGACCAGCCATCGCAGCGTCGCCGTCTTCGCCGCCGCCGCCGGATGGACCCGCCGGACGAACCTGCCGTGCTCCGCTGCCATCCCCACGATCAGGTCGGCGGCCAAGGTGTCGGCGCCGGTGAGCTGGTGGCTGCGGTGGCCGGCGGAGGGCAAGCCCACGGCCGCCATGGCCGCGCGGGTGCGGATGCTGATCGGCTGGTGCTCCACCACGTGGGTCCCAGCGGTCGCCACCTGTGCCACCGGCGGGTCCTCGACCTCCAGCACCGCGCCGGCCATCACCGACCGTGCAGCGTTGCCGGTGCACAGCATGAGGAGGCGGGGCAGCGGCGTAGGCACCTGCTCAGGGTAGCCAACGGGTCGAGGGTAGCCAACGGGTCGCCAGCCGCCAGGGAGGGGACTGCACCGGACCGCGGGCGGCCACGGGGTACCCCTTCCTGATACAGCTCGTCGGACGCTCCTGCGATACCGCTCACTCCGACCCCCGCCTGACGGCAACCCACGTGAACGGCTGGACGGCTCCGGCCGGCGTGGTG
Organism: Actinomycetes bacterium; assembly: GCA_021779775.1. Classification (GTDB taxonomy): domain Bacteria; phylum Actinomycetota; class Acidimicrobiia; order Acidimicrobiales; family UBA8190; genus JAJYAB01. The sequence continues at coordinate 58 of JAJYAB010000094.1, read as the reverse complement.
TGCTCGTCACGCCGGCTGATGACAAGCTCGAACCCGGCGCCGAGCGCGTCGACGAGCG
>JAJYAB010000093.1 GCA_021779775.1 Actinomycetes bacterium | reverse complement strand
TCTAGGGGGCACCCGTCCTCATGGAGCACCCGGCACGGACCCCTTCCTCGACACGGACCCCTTCCCCCGGGTCGGATGCGTCGTGCCCGACGCCGACCGGCATCATCATGACGTTGACGTTAAGATCAATGTTGACCTTAAGATCAATGTTGACAAGCAGCGTCGCCGGGGAGGCCAGGACGTCCGGCCCAGTCCCGTCCCGCCCAGTCCCGTCCCGTCCCGTCCCGTCCCGTCCCGTCCCGTCCCGCCCAGCCTGGCAGGACGGGTTCCATCCGCACGAGGAGGCAGCATGATGCGACGATCGACCGACGCTCCCGTGATGCTGCGGATCGGCGAGGTGGCCAAGCAGACCGGGCTCACCACCCGCACCCTGCGCTACTGGGAGGAGCAGGGGCTGCTGTCCCCGAGCGACCATCGCGAGACCGGCGAGCGCCTCTACACCCCGGCCGACATGACGCGGGTGTCGCGCATCCGGGGGCTGCAGGAGCTCCTTGGGTTCTCGTTGGCCGAGGTGCGCGTCGTGCTCGACACCGACGACGTCGCCGTGCTCGACCGTGTCCGCTCGGAGATCCGCCTGCCCGAGGTGGGCAAGGAACGGCGACGCCAGCTCCTGGACGAGGCGATCGAGGCCAACGACCAGCTCTTGCAACGGCTCGACGACACACTGGCCCGGATCGCCGCGTTTCGCGACGAGCGAGCTGCCAAGGCGGACATGCTGGTGCGGATCCGCGCCGAGGTCGACGGTGACGACCGGACATCTGCGACAGGGATGCCCCACCGATGACCGATCCCAGGACCGAGGCGCTGCAAGCCGAGCCGGTGATGATCGCCGGTCACGGCGGCGACCAGATCGAGGCCTATCTGGCCCAGCCGCTCGGAGACGGCTTGCACGGTGGCGTGGTGGTCATCCACCACATGCCAGGGTTCGACGAGGGGACGAAGGAGATCACCCGCCGCTTCGCCGCCCACGGCTACCTGGCCATCTGCCCGAACCTCTACTGGCGCGAAGCGCCCGGCGCTGCTTCCGACGATGCCGCCGCCACGGCCCGGGCCAACGGCGGCGTTCCCGACGAGCGCCTGGTGGGTGACGTGGCAGGTGCCGCGGCGGCCCTGAAGGCACTGGACTCGTCGAACGGCCGGGTCGGCACCATCGGCTACTGCTCGGGTGGCCGCCAGTCGTTCCTTGCCGCGTGCTCGTTGCCTCTCGACGCTGCGGTGGACTGCTACGGCGCCTTCATCGTGGGCATCCCGCCGGAAGGGATGCCCCTGCGCGTCGGGCCGATCGTGCACCTGACTGAGCAGCTGTCATGCCCGCTGCTCGGGCTCTTCGGTTCAGAAGACCAGTTCCCCTCGCCCGAGCAGGTGGGTGAGCTCGAGCAGGCGTTACGACATCACGGCAAGACCTACGAGCTCCACACCTTTCCCGGTGCCGGCCATGCGTTCTTCGCCGCGGACCGCCCCGCCTATCGTCCTGACGCAGCCAACGAGGGCTGGCAGCGCATCTGGGCCTTCTTCGGCCAGCACCTGGCTGGAACCTGAGGAGGCGGGCATGTGCACCTACCTCACCGACACCCTGGCCGTGCGGGGCAGCGCCAAAGGCGCCGAGGGTTGGTTCGCCGTCAGCGATGCCAGCGTGTACTTCGACCACCCGGTCCATGCTGCAGCGGAGCACACCTTGAACATCGATCTGCGTAACCCGGCGGCCGGGCCGGCGGCCCGGGTGGCTGTCGAGCTCGACCCGGCCGCCGCGCGCCGGCTGGCCGAGTCGATCCTGAAGGTCCTCGACTCAGCGGCTGGGACCCTGGCGGCCGCCGCCCGCTGAGCGTTTCGACGGTGCCACGCCGATCACCGCCTGGGGTGCCCGGCCGACCATCTCGTCGCTAACCGGCCCGGCGGCCGAGGCCTGGCCTGCGGTCACGTCCAGGTCGACGCCGGCCTCCCCGCCACGGGCTGTTCGACCGGTTCGGGACGGGCAGATCCGGTCGTGTCGTCGGAAGACGGATCATGGCCGGCGTGCCGTTGGCGACGCCGCAGCACCACCATCGTCACCACACCGGCGGCGAACAGGCCGAGGCCCGCTGCCTGCACCAGGGTGGACCCGATCCCACTGGAGCCACTCAGCCAGAGATGCTGCTCGACGAAGCGCTCCAGTCCCCACAGCGCCATGGCGGCGGCGAGCACGAACCCCCGTGGCCGCTTGACGAAGCGATGCTCGATCCAGATGAGCACGCCGAAGATGACGAACGACTCGACAGCCTGGAAGATGGGGACCGGCAAGCGCTTGCCGACTTCGCCGGCGTAGTACATGCCGAACCACTGGCCGGTCGGGTGCCCACCGCCGGCCACCATCAATTGGGGGCCGAGCAGGCGGCCCACCCCCCACGCGGCCATGAGCACCGGGGCGACGAGGTCGACCGCTCGGCCAGGGTCCAACGTCGGGCATCGCCGGCGGGCGAGCAGCACTCCGGTCGGCACGCCACCCAGCAGGCCTCCGAACGACGAGAGCCCGCCGTTCCATATCTTCAGGATGTCCCCCGGATGTGCCGAATAGTCGGGCCCGGCTGACCAGTTGGCTGCCACGTGGACCACGCGGGCCCCGACGATGGCAGCCACGACGATCCACAAGAAGACGCCGATCAACCAGTCCGAGGGGTATCCGGCCCGCTGCAGGCGACGCTCGAAGTAGCGGAACCCGAAGTAGAACGTGAGCGCCAGACCGATCCCGTAGGTGTGGACGATCAGGGGTGTCCCGAGGAAGTGGAAGGCGACGGGGATGGGCTTCACGGGGAGCGAGGCCTCCGGGCAGGTGTCGAGGCGGCTGCGGTGCCGCGTGGCACCGGCCAGGCTACCGGCGGGTCGGGCGGGTCTGGGGTCGCCGGCCTGGTCTGGGGTTGCTCGCTTCTTCGTTCCGACCCTTCGTGACGGCCGGACGTGCTCAGGGCCGCCCGGCGCCGTGGGTGACCAGCCCGTTGGTCCAGATGCTCGAGTAGCTCAGGTCCGCGCCGGTATGCGGCGTGTGGATGACCTCGCTGCCGCCGACGTAGATAGCGACATGCCGGGCGCTGGTGGTGCCGTCGTTCCAGAACACCAGGTCGCCAGGCTGTAGGTCCGACAGCGGGATGTGGGTGATGGCATCCTCCCACTGGGCCTCGGCCGTGCGGGGCAGGGACACCCCAGCCTGGTCCTCGGTGGCCTGCAGGCTCTGCTGGGCAGCGTCGAACTCCTGCGACGGCATCTCCCTGGCGATCGTCAAGACGACGGTGAAGAGGATCCCTCCGGTCCCCACGCGGATGCCCCGGACCGGCCACGCCGCCGAGGGGTGCTCGGCGCCAGAAACGATGGGCAGTGTCCAAGCCGCCGGCAACTGCTGTTGCAAGGACCCTCGCCGGAGGGACACGACCCGCCGGGTCGCTGCCGGGCCACCGTTGACGCTGCCGGGCCGGGTGCTGCGGCGGTAGCTTCGGTGGTGTGCACCCTATCGAGCGCCTGAGAGCGGTGGCCCGAGCGGGTTGGATGCCGCCCGATGCACTGGCTGCCGAGGCGGCATGGGCGCTGGCGGATCTGGCTGCCAGAGAGGCACCGGCGGTGCTCCCGGCATGCCGCCGCCTGCTGGAGCGCCACCCTGACTGCGGACCGTTGTGGTGGGTGGCGGCCCGGGTGGTCGGTGCCGACGACCCGGCTGCCGAAGCCGAGTGGTGCGCAGCGGCCATCGAGTCCGATCCCACGCCCGAGCTTCTGGTCGGCGCCCTGGGAGAGCTGCGGGTGGTGCGACGAGGGGGCGTCGGGGACGTGGCATCCGCCGACGTGGTGCTCGTGCCCGCGTCGGCGATCGGCCCTGACGCCATGGCTGTCGAGGCTGGGTGCCATGGCCTGCTCGAGGCGGCCCGTACCGTCGGCGTGCCCATCTGGGTGGAGTCCGGGGTCGGGCGGGTGCTCCCCGGGCGCCTGTGGGCGTCTCTGGTGCGTCGTGTCGGGCGTTCGACCGAGCCCAGCGGCCGGACGGTGTCGGTGCTGCGCTCGTCGTGGTTCGACGACGGTCCCGGTGCCAGCATCGGCATCATCGAGCCTCAGGTCGGGGTGACCAGCGTGGTCGGTCCTTCGGGTCCGGTGGATCCGGACGGCCTGGCGCTGCTCGCCGATTGCTCCGAGCCGCCCGGTCTGGTCGACTGGTGACCGGGGACGCCAGGGACGAGCCGCCCGGTCTGGTCGGCCGGTACCTCGAGCTGGGCTTGTCGCTCGGCCGGCACGTCGACGGCTTGGTCGACGCCTATTACGGGCCGGCTCCGCTGGCCGCCCGGGTCGCGGGGCAGCCGCTGCGCCCCCCGGCCGGCCTGGTGGCCGACGCGCGGCGCCTGGTGGCTGGTCTCGACGGCGGCGAGCCGCTCGACGGGATCGACGCCGATCGCATCCCACCGGGTGGGGGTGCGGGTGAGGCCACCCAGCGCCGCCGCTGGTTGCGCGCCCAGGTGGTCGGCCTGCTGACCACCGCCCGGCGCCTGGCGGGTGAACCGATCGACTACAGCGAAGAGGTCTACTCGTGCTATGGCGTGCGGCCACGCCTGGTGACCGAGGACGAGCTGGCCGGTGCCCACCGCCGGCTCGACGAGGCGTTGCCGGGCGTGGGCCCGCTGGTCGAGCGGTTCGTCACCTGGCGCGAGGCACATGCCGTGGCGCCCGACCGGCTTGTCGGTGCGGTGCACGGCCTCCTCGACGAGCTGCGCGGACGCACCCAGGCCATCGCCCTGCTGCCTGACGGTGAGCACGTCGAGGTCGAGCTGGTGACCGGTCAGCCGTGGGCCGGGTTCAACACGTTCCTGGGCGGCCTGCGCTCGCGTGTCGCCATCAACGTCGACCTGCCGGTGCTGTCCACGTCGTTGGCCCACCTGGTGGCCCACGAGGCCTACCCCGGCCACCATACGGAGCACTGCCGGAAGGAGATCGGCCTGGTCCGGCGCCGCCACTGGCTCGAAGAGACGATCTTCCTGGTAGGCACGCCGCAATGCCTGCTGGCCGAAGGTCTGGCCGATCTCGGGCTGCAGGTGGTAGCCGGCCCGGTCCCGGAGCCCATGGTGGCAGGCGTGCTGCGGCCGCTGGGCATCCGCTACGACGCCGAGGTGGTGGCGGCTGTGGCGGGTGCCTCGGAGACGCTGTCTGCGGTGCGGGGCAATGCCGCCTGGCGGCTGCACGCCGAAGGCGCCGATCCGGACGCGGTGATCGACGACATGGCCCGTTGGGCGCTGCTGGCACGCCCGCGTGCCGCCAAGGCCGTGGAGTTCCTGCTGCATCCGATCTGGCGTGCCTACGTGTCGTGCTACGTCGAGGGGATGCCGCTGTGCCGGCGGTTCGTGGCCGGGGACCCGGCCCGCTTCGCCCGGCTGGTGACCGAGCAGCTCGTGCCGGCCGATCTGGTGCCGGCCGATCTGGCGCCGGCCGATCTGGCGCCGGGCGATCTGGCCGAGGCGTAGGCAGCGGTCGGCCGGAGCGTCTCCGGCGGCGGGGGGACGGGGACGGCTCCTGCCACGTGGAGCGGGTCTCCGGCACGCCAGTAGCATCGGCGCCATGTCCGCACGCAGCCGCCACCTGCCCCGCCGCTCCTGCTTCTCCACCCCCGGGTCCAACGAGCGCTACCTGGAGAAGGCGCCGACGGTCCCCGCCGACATGTCGTTCCTCGACCTGGAGGACTCGGTTGCCCCGCTCGAGAAGGAGGCGGCCCGGGCCAAGGTGGTGGAGGCGATCCGCCGGCAGCCGTGGGACGACCGCGTCCTGTGCGTGCGCATCAACGCATGGGACACCGAGTGGACGTACGGCGACGTCGTCGAGGTGGTCGGCAACGCCGGTGAGCGCCTCGACGAGGTCATGCTGCCGAAGGTGCAGACGGCTGCCGAGGTCGTGGCCCTCGACCTGCTGTTGACGCAGGTGGAGAAGCGGCATGGCCTGCCGGTGGGCCACGTCGGCATCGAAGCCCAGATCGAGACCACGCGGGGCCTCATCAACGTCGACGACATCTGCGCTGCGTCGCCCCGGCTGGAGACGATCATCTTCGGCCCGGCCGACTTCGCCGCTTCGATGGAGATGCCGGTGCTGACCGGCGGGGTCCAGATCCCCGAGTACCCCGGTGACCACTTCAACTACGTCTTCTCGCGGATCCTGATGGCTGGCCGTGCGAACGGGCTGCAGGTCATCGACGGGCCGTTCCTCAAGATCCGCGAGCTCGACTCGCTGCGCGACTTCGCCCAGCGGACCCGGGTCCTCGGCTACGACGGGAAGTGGGCGCTCACCCCGGACCAGGTCGGCGTCCTCAACGAGCTGTACTCGCCCACCCAGGAGCAGTTCGACAAGGCATGGGACATCCTCGACGCCTACCAGAAGGCCACCGAGGAGGACCGTAAGGGCGCTGTCATGTTCGGCGACGAGATGATCGACGAGGCCAGCCGGAAGATGGCCGTCAAGTTCGTCACCCGCGGCGAGCGGGCCGGGCTCACGCGCTCGCAGAGCTGACCCGGTCGGCGCGGGCCGCCTCGTGGACTTGATCGGCCTGCGGCGCCACGCCGCGGGGATGGCCTGACCCGTGACAATGGTCGGGCGCCGGCGTGTCGTTACGGCGGTGGCGGTGCTGGCGCTGCTCGCCGGAGGGTGGGTCGCCTTCGTGCGGCTCGGGCCCCCCAGCGACTCGACCTGTACGGTCGGTACGTCCGGCACGGTCGGTCCGGCGTCGTCGGGCTCCGGGACGAGCACCCCGTACACGATCAGCGCCACCCAGGCCCGAGAAGCCTCGATCATCGCCGCGGTGGCCGTGCAGATGGGGCTGCCCGACCATGCGGTCACCGTTGCCCTCGCCACCTCGCTCCAAGAGACCAAGCTCCGGAACCTGCCGTACGGAGAC
>JAJYAB010000092.1:377-6895 GCA_021779775.1 Actinomycetes bacterium | reverse complement strand
CGGCACAAGCTCGGGTTGAATGCGATTGCGGTGTGCAGGAACGAAGAGCCGGTGCGATGACCGGCTTCGCTGCAACCTTCTTCGCGCAGACCACCGAGTTGGTCGGCGCCATCGACACCGACCAGGCCGCCCCGGGCTTCTGGTTCGTGACCTTCGCGCACACCGCGCGCAACTGCTCGATCTCGGTCGGTTGGAATAGGGCCCGGTACTTCTGCCGGTTGTCCAGCATCATCGAGAACGGGCCGGCGGTCTGCTGCTGTACCGCACCCGACCCGGAGTCGTCCCAGCGGATGATCGCGCCCCGCAGGATCGACTTCACAGCCGGGAACACCCACTCGGGTAGGGTCACCGAGGGATCGTTGAGGCAGGGGGCGGCCAGGCACGCCTGGGCCTCGGCGTCCTCGATCATCGCGGCGAGCTTCGTCGCTTCGATCGTGGCGAACGGTGCCAGATCCTCAGGCTTGATGAACACTGACCGCCCCCTTCCTCACTTCTTGACCGGTTGGCGCTTCCGGGGCGCCGGCTTCGACGGTTCGGCCGGCACCCACTGGTCGCCCAGGGTTCGGGCGGTGTCGTCGTCGACGTTCACGACGACACCGGTATCCCGATTGATCAGCCTGGGCATCAGGCGACGGCGTCCTCGATGATGGCGAAGCGCTCCGGGAAGACGTGCCAGCCGTAGACGACCTCGGCGCGGAGGAGGATCTCGTTGTGCCCGGCGAGGTCGCGGCCCGTGTTGTCCGGGTCACCGAACTCGAGGATCCGGAACGGGAACGCCTTCTGCACGCCCCAGAAGATGCCGGTCTGGAAGTCGCCCAGGATGGAACGGACTTTGTTGTCGGTCGCGGCCCCGTCGGTGGCCTTGCCCTGGACCGTGCTCGACACGGAGGCGTTGACGCCCTCGAAGCTGGACACGTTGGTCCCCAGGCCGAGCTCGGGGAACTTCTTCCGTCCGTCCGTGTAGCGCGAGGTCGAGAGCTTCCATGCCCACTGCGGGGCCATGGCCACGCCGTTGACGTTGTAGCCCGCGTTGATGACCAGTCCGGCCGCCGACTCGAAGTCGACGTCGGGGTCGGCGGTGGCGATCTCGACGCGGTTGGTCGTCGAGTTGAGGTAGTTCGTCCAGGCGGTGATCGCGGTGCCGGTGCGGGGGTTCACCCGGAAGTACAGGCCGAGATCCAGCGCCCGAGCGAGGGCGCGCGCGCACTTGGTCTGGAACTCGGCCATGATGCCGAGCTGGTACTCGTCGTCGGCCCACTTGAACTCCTCCGACGTGCGCACCTGCACGACGACCTTGTGGGGGACGGCGGTGACCGGCACGGGGGTCGCGCTGTCGGCGCCCTTGGCGCCCGACTCCTCGACGAACTCGGCGGTCAGGTCGTTGTCGAACGTGATGAGGCTCGTCTGGCCGAAGCGCTGCGGGGAGCGACCCGACAGCGCCATGATGGTGGAACTGGTCTTGGCCTTCTCGATGATCCCGTTTTCGATGTTGCTCGGGAGGGTGAGATCGGCGGTCGTGACAATGGCCATTTGGGTGTTCTCCTTGTGTCAGGGGTGCGCGCCCGGGGGCTATTCCTTGCCGAGGGCGCGGTTGATGAATGAGAGGGTCTGCGCGCCCTCACCGCCCTGGATGGGGGCCTTGTTCCGGCCCTCGTTGGGCACGTAGTTGCCCTGCTTCTTGCGCTCCCCGGCGAACGCCAGGACAGCCTGGGCGAACGCTTCGATGGCCTCCGGGGTGTTCGCGGTCGGGCCGGAGAGGATCGCAGCGGGGACGGACAGCTTGCCCGCCACATCGGCGATCGCCAGCTTGCGGTCGGCTTCGGCGGACTTGCGGTCTGCCTCGGCGTTCCGTTCGGCCTGCTTCTGTGCCTCGGTCTTCTGTGCTTCTTCGATCTGGTCGAGTTCGGCGGCCTTGCGCTTCATGTCGCCGTAGTCGGCGTACTTGGCGCGCTCGCGCCCGACACGATCAGCGATGAGCTTGTTCAGCTCTTCCTGCGTGAAGGTCCGCGGGCCCTGGCTCTGGTCCTGATCGTCGCCGGTGGACGTGTCTCCGGCGGTGTTGCCGTCCTGGGTACCGGCATCGGCCATCATCTGGAAGCCACCGAACAGGGCACGGTGGGTGTTGATGATCTGGGCGAGCTCGGCGGGGATGGAATCGTTGCGAGGCATTCTGCTGGCTTCTCCTGCACCGCCCACTTGACCGCGGGGCGTCGGCGTAATCCCCGCCTCAGTGGCGGGGGAGTCTCAGTGGCTGGTGTGGAACGTGAAGCGGGCCGCGGCGGCGATCTTCGCGAGGTTCCCGGAGTCGGCGTGGTCGCGGGCCGTGAGGTATCGCTGCATCAGCGCGTCAGGGTTGTAGCCCTCGGGGTAGTCGTTTTCGGTCCGCATCGGCACCGGCACGCAGTCACACTCGCCGTGGTATTTACGGCTCGCGCCGGCGCTTCCGGCTGAGTGGTACACCGCCCCGCGCCCTGCGAGGACCAGGCACCACTCGCAGGTGGCACCCTGCGGCACCCTCGCGTACCGGACACCGGACGCCTGCGACGACTTCGCCACCGTGGCCCTGTAGGGCTGCTTCACGAGCTCGTCGAGCAGCACCGCGAGGTTCCCGGTCGGGTTCGGCGTGCCCATCGCCCAATTCGCCCGGGCAGCTGCACGACCCACATCGACACCAGGCACGGCCTGCACGACCGGACGGACACCAAGGTCGGCGATCTGCGCGCTGGCCACATCCCCACCGAGAACCGCTGCCATCGCCCCGTACTGGCCGACGAGGGCCGGGAAGTACTGCTCGACGGCCGCCCGGGCGACCGGGAGGTCGCTCAGGTCGAGGCGAGACAGCGCGGCCGTGAGCTCTCCGCGGGCGTGCGCGGAGAGCGTGTTCAGTGCGGCGGTGATCTGGGCCAGGTCAGCCCTGGACAGTGGCATTCGGGGCACCACCAGTCAGCGCGAGCAGCGACGCCCTCGCCGCCGACTTCGCCTTGTCCGCGCGCAACCTCTCCACGAGCATCGGGTCGAGGCCGACGGCGTCGAGGATCGCGTCGGAGTCGGCCATCCACGGGAACGCGCCTACCAGCTTCGCCGTCGCATCCGCCGCGGCAGCACGAGACGACAGGCGCGCGTCACGCCACACCGGCCGCAGCTTCCGCAGCTCAGGCGGAAGCACGGCCTCACCCGACGCGAGAAGCCACGCATCCTGCAGGGTTCGCACGTGCTCCGGACCCCACGAGTCAGCGGCGTCCTCAGCTTCGGCGATCAGATCCTCACGGGACGCCATGTAGGAGTCGGCACTGGTCGGGTTCGCCTGCTTCACGCCGATCCCCAGCGATGACACGGGAATCCCCGTCTCACCAGCGAACGCGGCGGCGATCTCGTCCAACTGATCCATGTGCGGCTGCTGCGTCGCCTGGCTGAGTTGCTTCACCTCAGCCCGGGGCTGCTCCGCGCCATCATCATCAGGGATCCCATTGATGCGATCCATCAGGAACTGCCACGTGGAAACCGCGGCCTGCCCCTCCTGCGACATCTGCTCGAGCGTCGCACCAAGGAGCACCAGCATCGGCACCGAGTAGAAGTCCGCGGTGCCTTCCATTCGCAGCATGGCGCGGATCGCGGCCTCCGTGAGCCACATCACCGACCGGCTGATCCGGGACTGCCCGAACGGGCGGGTCAGGCGGCGCTTGTACGCCACCGGATGCGCCGGCACCCACAGTTGGTGGGTTGACCGGTCGACGACCCGACGACCCTCGATGATGATGGTCTCCCCGGGCAGGTACAAGTTCATGTCGGCGGGCTTGCCGTCGTCGGCCCGGCCGATCACCGACAGGAAGCTGTCCAGGCGCCGCGTGCGCCCGTTCCAGCCCCCGGTGGCATCCAGGGCCGACTTCGCCGTGATCAGCGCGTCAGGCTCACCCTCACCACCCCTGGTGACCACCTCAAACACCACCGACATGGAAAGGGAGTCGATGTGCGACTCGCGAACCTCTTCCATGTACCGGTTGTCGTCGATGATCCGGTCGAGGCCGAACGCCGACAGGTCCGAACCGGGAATCGCGAACGCGTCCAGGTGCGTGCGACGCGCCAGCGCTTCGACGGCCTTCGCCGGCCACCCCAGGGCTGCGCCCGTGTTCCGCAGGTACGGCGGCAGCATCGGCGACAGGATGCGCGCGGACCGCTTCCCATCCATCCACCGCTGCCGCAGCTCGTTGCGCGGCCGCTTCGCCTCGATCCGATCAGCCAGCTGGTTGAGGATGAGGGACTCTGCTTCCGACAGTCCCGGCACGACGAGACGCTCCATTGGCCACCCTCCTCCCCGCTTGCCCACCCGAGCGACCGCCACCGGCTGCCGCACGCTTCGATGTCTTTACCAACCACCACGCCAACGTGGCCGCTTCGAGCGTGACGACGGTTCCCTCGTCCTCGATCGACCGCCAGCCCCATCCGCCGGCCCGGCCGATCTTCCGCTTCCCAGCGACCAGCACCTCGGCGGTCAACGCCGGTTGCCCGGAATGCTCCACGCCATGCGTCCGCACCGCTCCGAGGAACCCGGCGTGCGCCGTGATGACCTGATCAACCGTGGGGACGGTGATCCGCTTCCGCGGCACCCCAGCCTCGATCAGGTCGGCCACCAGGGGACCGACGCCCTCCTTGCCATCGACCACCACACCGGCCATCGACTCAGCCCGCTCAGCGAGGAACGCCACCAGCCACTCATGGCCGATCTCGAGCGACTCCTGCCGCAACCCCTCGACGAAGATCGGGCCCGCAGTCGGTCGCCTCGCGGCGGCCAGCGAGACGAGCTCGCCGGAGAACTTCACCCCAAACACGTCCGCGCCGGCGTCCGGCTGCACCCCGAGGATCGCGTCCCACTGGGGCTTGCGGATCGCCGCCTGCTCACCCGAGCCATCATCCCAGATGCCGAGGCCCTCGCGCCGGAACGACGCCGGGCCGAGCATCTTGAACATGCGCAGGATCGACGTCTTCGGAGTCCGGTCCGGGTAGGACGGGTTAGCCCTCCCGACCTCATCGAAGTCGACGAACCCGGCCGGCCAAGACGACGGGTCGCACTTCGGGTCCGCGGACAGCTCGATGTAGAGGATGTCGTCCGACTCGCTAGACAACGCCTCAGCGCGACGGGTGGAGAATACCTCGCCCGGGTCGATCGGCCGCGGCGGCGTCCCGGTCATGATCACCAGCGGGTTCTCGCCCTGGTTGGCCGCCGGGATGATGTCATCCAACGTCGCCTCGGTCATGATCTGGGCCTCGTCGAAGACGACGATCCCGACCTTCGTGAAACCACGCCCGAACCCGGTCTCGCGGGCTCCGAACAGCACCCGCGACCCGTTCCGGAAGATCACAGCCTCGTTACCCGACCCGCGGGGGACAGCCTCGATGAACGGGGCGATCCGCTTCCGCTTCGCCAGCCCCTGCATCGACTTGAACGTCTCGGCCGCTGTTTTCACCCGGTGCGCAGTCCACACCACCGTGAGTCCCGGGTACAGCAAGCACAGCGCGAACACCAGCGCGCCTATCATGAACGTCTTCCCGACCTGGCGGGGGATCGAGATCACCACACCGCCAACGCCGGCCGCGTACATCCCGTCGGCGCGCTTCGCCAGGATCGCCCGGGACGCACCAACCTGCCACTCGTCGAAGATGATCCCCAGGTCGAACAGCTTCGCCCGAACAGCCGGCCACCCAGATGACACGATCCCCGACGGCAACACCAGATGCCTGGCAACCTCAGAGAGCTTCGGCGTCCCACTCTTCGTCGTCGGGGAGGCCACCATTCTCCTTCTCCTCCTGCCGCTGCGCCGCCCGGATCTGCTCGATCTCCCGCGACATCTCCGACAGCCGGCGCGTCAACGACGCCAGGTCACGCGGCGGGCAGTCCGGGTTCGACACCGTCTGCGCGATCCGCCGCTTCATCGCGATCAGCAACTCGAGCCGATCATCGCCCTCGGCCGCCTGCGCCACCGACTTCGGCCTCTCCGGCTTCTCTGGCGGTGCCTCGTCGGGTGCCACTGCCCTGAGCTTCGTCGTCATGGTCACCCCCTGAACGCATCACCCGTGACAGCGATGAACCGGGCGCGCGAGTAGAACTCGACTCCACCCCCACGATGCCCCGGACCCTCCGGAGCCTCGACGAACACGTGCAACCCATCACCCGACATCGACCGCTCCACCCACAAGGGCGACTCGATCGACCCGAGCACCGCAGACGCCCACGGGGTCAGCGTGTCACCGTCGAGGCAGTGATCGAGATCCCAGCAGGCCAGGCCGCCGCCCAGCATCACGCCGAACCCAGTCGGGGACTCGGACACCTCGGCGAACGTCGCCCACGTCGACGGGTCTGTCGACGATGCCGGGCGGCCATCAACGCGGATTGGGCGCTTCCCCGACCGGCGCGTCCACCGGCGTCCGGCGGTCAGCCTCGCGGGCATCCTCGCCGCCTTCCGGCGGGCACGGTAGACGCGCATCCGGCACGCCGCCGAACAGAACCTCGGCGTCCGGCCGCG
>JAJYAB010000092.1:0-367 GCA_021779775.1 Actinomycetes bacterium | reverse complement strand
CAGACCTCGCATTGGAACATGGGACCAGTCTACCAGCAGAGCGTTACGATATATGCCGTTTGGCTAGGTCCTGGCAGACTTGCCAGACACCCCCAATCGTGTTTGCCCTAGTGGGGGGCGTGGAAAAAACGTCACGGATAGCTAGGCCCTAGGCGGTACGTGTGCCTGGGGGTGGGGGGTGGGGTGTGGTCCCCCTGGGGGTGGGTCTACCAGGTTCCGGTGACTCGCATGGGTTCCCGGTTGACGGGTGGTTTGGTGGGGCGTGTGCCGTCGCTCTTGGCTTGGTTGCATGCGCGGTGGGTGAGTTGGCAGTTGGTGCGTTGGTAAGGCGAGCCGCCTTTGCCGCGGGGGATGATCTCGTCGACTT
>JAJYAB010000091.1 GCA_021779775.1 Actinomycetes bacterium | reverse complement strand
GCTGGTCACGCTCAACGTCGTCATCGGCAATGGCGACGCCCATGGCAAGAACTTCTCCCTCCTCCACGAGCCATCCGGCGCTCTCCATCTGGCCCCCGCGTACGACCTGATGTCGACCCTCTTCTACGGCGATGACCGTCTCGCCATGGACATCGACGACCTCCGCCGTACGGACCGGGTCACTACGGATCGCCTCATGAAGGAAGCGACCGCCTGGGGCCTCTCCCGGACGCAGGCCTCGGACATCGTCGGTCAACTCCTGGACGCCATCCCCGAAGCAGTCGAGCGGGCTGACAAAGAGACGCCCGGTGTGCCGCCTGAAATCAAGCAGATCATTGCCAGCCAGGTCGACCGCCTCCGACAGACCGGTCCCTGACGGCCGGTCCCTGACGGCCGGTCCCTGACGGCCGGGCCACACGGCCTCTCCGAACAGCACGTCGATCGTCGGAACAACCAGTCCACGGGAGAGCGCCCCGGCGATCAGGACGAACGATTGGGGGCGGCGATCGGCCTCCCTGCCAGTGCAGCGCTGACCGTCGGCGGACTGACGCAGGCCTCCCAGGCGAGGCCTGCCACCGGCTACAACGCGCCAGGGCAACTTCCGACCGTGCCACAGCGCCTCGGCGGGAGCTTCCTGCCTGGAAAAGCCAACAGCGCCCAAAGTCGGGTGCCGGCGCCTGACCAGCGCTCATGCCTGCGCCCGCTCCGCCCGATACCTTGTCCGGGAGCATGCGGGGGGCAGAACGTGACCAGTTGCGCTGGAAGCCTGGTGGTCTATGACAACGGTGGTGTGGCGTTCTGCACGGCCGGGTGCCACCCGTCGGGCGCTGCGGAGGCACTGGTCAAGCACCGGCGGTTCGTCCCCGACAGCGTCCTCGCCTCCGCGCTGGCCTGCCTCGTCACGAGCACCGCTCCCCTGCGCCCGCTGTGCGGGCGGTTCCACGACCTCACCCGGTGGATCGTCGTTGATCCGATGGCCTGATGCCACGAGCCGCAGGTGACCGCCCGGCGGCTGCTCACCGCGGCGGCGGCTCGATCAGGTGGGGCGTCCAATTGTAGCGGTGGAGCAACGGACCGTTTGCGCCCCATCCGATCCGGGTGACCGATGCCGTCGACAGATGCAGGCGCCATGCCAGCTCGTCGCCAGCACCGAGCGCCCATGCCACCGCTGCCTTGATCGGCGACACATGGCTGACCACCATCACGTCGGCAGCCGAACGGGCCCCGGCCGCCGGATCGGCGAACAGCTCCTCGCACGCCTCGCGCACCCGGCGACCCAGCTCGCCCAGCGACTCGCCACCGGGCGGCCGGAAGTCACGATCCGACTGCCATTGGCGCCACACCTCATGAGGGACCTGGCCGAGTGGCGTGCCGTCGTACACCCCATAGTCCACCTCCACCCAGCGCTCGTCCACCTGAGCTGGGCGGTGCGGCGCCACGATGGCGGCCGTCTCGCGGGCGCGTCCGAGCGGACTGGTGATGACCCGGTCGGCCCCTGACAGCTCAGAGACCAGCGCAGCCGCCTGCTGACGCCCGGCGGCGGTCAATGGGGATTCGAGGCGGCCGAGCAGCAACCCTGCGGCGTTGCCTTCGGATTGGCCGTGGCGGACGAGCACGAGCACGGCTGTCAGGTACCGCCACCGGCACGGGCGCCGGCCGGTCGGCTGCTGCAGGCCATCAGCGGACGAGGATGCGGCCGCACTGCTCACAGGTGACCACGGCATCCGGTGGCGCTTTACGGATCCGGTCGACCTCCATAGCCGGAAGGGCCAGGTGGCACCCGGAGCACGAGTTGCCAGCCAGCCGAGCCGCTCCGGTTCCCCCCAGCTTCCGGCGGAGGTTGTCATAGCGGGCCAGCAGGTCTGGGGACACGCGGGCAGCCGCCACCCGTCGAGCTTCCTCCTGCACTGCCAGCTCGCCGTCGAGCTGGAGCTCCGCGTCGACAATCGACCGGCGCAGGACAGCCGCCCGGGAATCGAGTGCGTCACGCTCCACGTCGGCTTCCTGCAGCGCACCCTCGACCGGCTCCATCACCTCCATCACCTCGAGCTCACGATCCTCCAGCTCGGTGACATGGGCAGCCAGGTGCCTCACCTCCTCGTCCATCGCCTGGAGATCGCGCGCCGCCGTGATCTGGCCCCCGTACATCTGCTGTTCCAGCATTACGCGGCGAGCGCGTCCGGCGCCGATCTGCTCCTCCAGGGCCTGCTGGCGCGCCGCCATCTCGTCGCGCTGGCTCCGAAGATGCGCCACCCGCGCGTCGAGGTCGGCTCGGCCGGCATCGACGCGGCCCAGCTCGGCCCGGTCGGGCAGGGCCGCCCGTCGGTGCCGGATCTGGTCGGCCATGGTGTCGTGGTCCTGCACCTCCAGCAATGCCGCAAACTCACCGGAACCGCCCGACGGCCCCTCGGTCATGGTCTGGACTCCCTCGGGTTCGACGAGCCGGTACGGGGATCGGACCGCGCCTCGCGCAGCGGCGCCGCGTCTGTTCGCGAGAAGCCTACGACGCCACCATCCACCACAGCCCGGCGCGCAGCGGCGAGCGCACCGGTCAGGGCCTCGTCGGCGACGGCCGCCGCATCGTCCCAGGCGAACCACCGGACATCCAGGCTCTCTCCGGGGAGCGGGAACGGATCGTCGTCCTCAGCGACGAGCAGGTAGCGCAAGTCGAGATGCACGTGTCCTTTGGCTGCGTCGTGCACGTCGACCTGGAGCAGGACTGGTCCACCATCCGGATGGCGCAGGTGCAGGCCGGTCTCCTCGTATGCCTCGCGGAGCGCCGCGGCAGCCGGGTCCTCGCCGTCATCGACGTGGCCGCCGACCTGCATCCACCGCCGAAGCCGCTTGTGCCGGTGCAGGACCGTTCCGCGGCGGCCGACGACAACGGCCGAGCCGGTGACGTGCACACGATCGGCCTCCTCGTCGAACGGCTGCTCCAGGCGGTCGAGCTCGTCCAGGATCCGCTGGCGGGCCGCCACTTCACGGGCTCCTGCCGGACGGTGCCCGGCCACCAGCCGACGAACGCCTCCAGACACGTCACGGTCCGCATGGCGCGATCCACCTTGGCCCGGGTCCGACGACACGCCTGCATCCCTACCACAACGATCGTGGCCCGTCGGCGGTCTCATCCTCGACGGCAGGCACCGAGCCGGGCAGCACCACCCGAAATCGTGCGCCACCGCCCGGCCGATCGTCGACGGCGACCGAGCCATCATGGGCACGCACGATGGCCGCCACGATAGCCAGCCCGAGCCCTGCACCGCCGCTGGTCCGAGTGCGCGAGACGTCGGCGCGACGGAACGGCTCGAAGATCTGCTGGCGCACGGCGGCCGGCACACCGGGGCCTCGGTCCAACACGTCGAGCACCACCTGATCTTCGGCCGAGCCAAGCTGTACGTCGATCGGCGAGCCCTGCGGCGTGTACTGCACGGCATTGGCCAGGAGGTTGTCGACCACCTGGCGCAGGCGGTCCTCGTCGCCCCACACGATGCCCGCTCCGTCGCAGCGCAGCGTCACCGTCCGGTCCGGTGCGGACGCACGGCAGGCGTCCACCGCTGCGGCAGCCACAGAGGCAACCGTCATTGGTCGCCGGTCGAAGGGCCGCTGGCGGTCGAGACGGGCCAGCAGCAGCAGATCCTCGACCAGCCCGGTCATCCGATCTGCCTCGGAGCGGATGTGGCGCATCGACACGGCCAGATCCTCCGGCCGCTCGGACACCCCGCGGTCGAACATCTCGGCGTAGCCGCGGATCGAGGTGAGCGGGGTGCGCAACTCGTGGGACGCGTCAGCCAAGAACCGGCGAAGACGATCTTCGGACGCGGTGCGCGCGGCAAACGCCTCCTCGATCTCTCCCAGCATCGTGTTCAGGGCCGATCCGAGCCTGCCGATCTCGGTCTGATCGTCGGCCGGAGCGACCCGGCGCGACAGGTCGCCTGCGGCGATGGCGCCCGCCGTGTCGGCCATGGCATCGAGGGGACGAAGGCCACGCCGGACGATCCACCACGCCAGGATGCCGAGACCGAGCAAGACGAGCACCGTGACCGACCACTCCACCAGGGCCAGCCGGCCCAGGGTGCTGTCGGCCGGCCCTGTGGGTATGGCCACCACCACGGTCCCCTGGAAGAACGCGTCATCGACCGCCTGGGCGATCACCCGGTAGCTGACCCCGCCGGAGACGCTGTGGGAGGAGAAGATGCTCGCCTGGGCAGAGGTGCCCGACCCCGGCAACGCTCCGGGCAGCACCGGTGGCGCGGGGATGGACCCGGTGAAGAGGATGGTGCCGCTGATGAGCACCGTTCCCGAGGCGTCGCGCAGCTCGCCGAACGTGCCAGGCTGCAGGAACTGGCCGGCGCCACCCCGGGCGCCAGAGGCACCGTTGTCCGTGCCCAGCGCCGGCTGGCAGGGGAGGATGCCGGTCCGCAGGCATCGCTCCAGCACATGCTGCATCGATACGGCGTCCGGGACGAGCTGCTGGTCCACCTGGTTCGTGAGGAACGAGCGCAGGGCGGTGTAGGTCGCCACGTCGGAGACGACGAGGCCGGCGGCGACGACGGCCACGAGGACCAGCAGGAGCCGGAAGCGCAGCGTCACCCGGGGGATCCGCGTCACCCAGGGGATCCGGCTCCGCCGGCGTGCGACGGCGGCCTGATGCTGTACCCGACGCCTCGCACGGTGCGGATGAGCCTCACGTCTCCGGTGTCGATCTTGCGCCGCAGGTAGCTGATGTAAATCTCTACGACGTTGGCATTGCCGTCGAAGTCGTACTGCCAGACACGGTCGAGGATCTGGGCCTTCGACACCACCCGGCCGGCGTTCACCATGAGGTAGTGCAGCAACTTGAACTCCGTCGGCGTCAGCTCGATCGGCGTAGCCCCCCGGAACACCTGGTGACTGTCCTCGTCGAGCTCGAGGTCGGCGACCACGAGCCGCCCGCTGTCCTCTCCTTCGGGGTGCGCCCGGCGCAGGATCGCCCGGACACGGACCACCAGCTCCTCGATGCTGAACGGCTTCGTCATGTAGTCGTCGCCCCCGAGGGCGAACCCGCGCAGCTTGTCGTCCAGGGTGTCCCGGGCGGTCAGGAAGAGCACCGGAAGCCGGGCGGCCATCCGGTCGGCGCCCAGACGTTCGAGGATCTGGAAGCCGTCGAGGTCCGGCAGCATGACGTCGAGCACGACCAGGTGGGGACGGAACTCGGCCACCGCTCGTAGCACCTGGCGGCCGACATGGGCGACCTGCACGTCCATGCCCTCGTAGCGCAGCGCCATAGCCACCAGGTCGGTGATGCTCTGCTCGTCGTCGACGACGAGCACCCGGGGTGCGCCAGCGGCGCCTTCAGTGGGCACCCTGGCATCATGCCGTGTCCACCTGTGGGATTCCTATGGACCTGCTGCGCCAGCGAAGCCGGACCAGCGTCCGGTCCGTCTCCCTAGACTGCGCGCCCATGGCCCGCACCGACAACCCTGCTCCCGCCGGCGCCCAGCTCGCTCCCCATGTGCTGGTGCTGTTCGGGGCGACCGGCGACCTGGCCCGGCGCAAGCTGCTCCCGGGACTGCTCCACCTGTGGCAAGCCGGCCTCCTGCCGGACTTCCGGGTGGTGGGAACATCCCTCGACCCTCTGGACGACGAGGGGTTCCGGAAGCTGGCGCGCCAGGCGTGCGACGAGTTCGCCCGGCCGGGCATCTCCGATCTCCAGCGGGCCCGCTTCGAGGAGCGGCTGTCGTTCGTGCCCCAGTCCGGAGGGTCTGCGGCCCTGTCGGCTGCGGTGTCGACCTGCGAGGCAGCGCTCGGAGGCAGCCCACGTCGGCTGCACTATCTGAGCATCCCGCCGTCGGCTGCCCGATCGGTCGTCCAGGTGCTCGGGAGGGCCGGCCTCGTGGACCGAGCCCGGATCATCATGGAGAAGCCGTTCGGGACCGACGTGGCGAGCGCCGTGGAGCTCAATGCCTCGGTGCACGAGATCTTCAGCGAAGACCAGATCTTCCGCATCGACCACTTCCTGGGCAAGGAAGCAGCGCAGAACATCTTGGCGTTCCGGTTCGCCAACGGCCTGTTCGAGCCCATCTGGAACCGCGACCATATCGACCACGTGCAGATCGACGTCCCCGAGACCTTGGGCGTGGACAGCCGCGCCGGCTACTACGAAGGCACCGGGGCATACCGCGACATGGTCGTCACGCACCTGTTCCAGATCCTCGCCTTCATGGCCATGGAGCCGCCGACGGCACTCGAGCCGCGGCCCATCAGCGAAGAGAAGAACAAGGTGTTCCGCTCGCTCCGGCCGATCGACGCGGCGCAGGTGGTACGTGGCCAGTACGACGGCTACCGGGATCTCCCCGGTGTCGACCGCCAGTCCCTGACCGAGACGTTCGTGGCGTTGCGCTGCGACATCGACAACTGGCGCTGGGCAGGCGTGCCGTTCTTCCTCCGCACGGGAAAGCAGATGGCGGACGGCGCTCGGATCATCTCCATCGCGTTCCGCGAGCCACCGAAGAGCATGTTCCCTGCCGGATCGGGGGTGGGGTCACAGGGACCGGACCACCTGACGTTCGACCTGGCGGACTCCTCGAAGCTGTCCCTGTCGTTCTACGGCAAGCGGCCGGGCCCGGGGATGTCCCTCGACAAGCTCAGCCTGCAGTTCGCGCTCCACGAGACGGGACGCGAAGCCGACGTGCTGGAGGCGTACGAGCGCCTGATCCACGACGCGATGGTCGGCGACCACACCCTGTTCACCACGGCCGAGGGCATCGAGCGGACCTGGGAGGTGTCGGCCCCACTGCTGGAGCATCCCCCGCCTGTGCAACCGTACGCCACGGGTTCGTGGGGGCCGGAACCGATGCGCCAGCTGATCGCGCCCAGGGCGTGGCGGCTCCCCTTCGCACGGGGGTGGCGCAGCATCTAGCCGGCGTCAACGGGCTGCACCTCCGACGCCGAGGTCGCCGGCGCGCTGACCGGCGG
>JAJYAB010000090.1 GCA_021779775.1 Actinomycetes bacterium | reverse complement strand
GGGGAGGACCACGTCCGCCTCGCTGACGCCGAGCGCGTCGACCATGAGCGCCGTCATCGAGTGCAGCACCACGGACCGGTGCGAGTAGACGACGCCCTTCGGGTTGCCGGTCGTCCCGCTCGTGTAGCACATCGAAGCAGCGGCGTCCTCGTCGGTGACGATGCCGAACGGGTGGGCGGGGGCCGCCGATACCAGCTCCTCGTACCCGACGACGCGGGGGTCGTCGGGGATCTCGGGGCCGCCGGTGCCGGTGTCGTCCATCACCACCACATGGCGGACGGTCTTCAGGTCGTCGACGAGCGGCCACAGCATGGGCAGCAAGCTGCGGTCGGCGAAGACGACCTCGTCCTCGGCATGGTTGGCGATGTAGACGAGCTGCTCGGCGAAGAGGCGGATGTTGAGCGTGTGCAGCACCCTGCCGGTGCACGGCACGGCGAAGTACAGCTCGAGGTGGCGGGTGGAGTTCCACGCGAACGTGGCGACGCGGGCGTCGGGCGAGACGCCGAGGACGTCGAAGGCGCCACCCAGGCGCCGGGTGCGCTCGGCCCATGCGCCGTAGCTGGTCCGCTGCGCACCTGACGGGGTGGCCGTGACGAGATGCTTCGCCGGCCACAGGATCTCCGCCCGGCGGAAGATCCCCTCCAGCGTCAGTGGTGTGCGCTGCATCAAGCCCTGCATGTCGTCGACCCTCCCTGTTCGCCGGCCCGTGCCCAGCTCCGGCCCGTGCCCAGCATCATCGCTTGGCCAGCATCATCGCACGCCGGCGCTTCCCGCATCCGGCCGCCAGCACATCGGGCGCGGGATCCTGTGGGAGGATGCTGGTCGCTGCTGCCGGCCCGGTCCGGCCCGGATCCCGGGCACGGGCGGCGTAGGGCCGTGCACCGAAGAGCCGAGGACGAGATGGTGGACGTGCTGCGTGACCAGGCATGCGTGGTGGGCGTCGGGGAGACGGCCTACTGCCGGGCCCCCGGTTCGGGGATGAGCACCCTCGGGCTGATGCTCTCCGCCGCTCGCCATGCCGCTGACGACGCTGGGGTGTCGCCCCGCGACATCGACGGGATCGTCTCGATGGGCGCCGGGATGGCCGAGGCCCTGGCCGCCAGCCTCGGTATCGAGAACCTGCGCTACGCAGCGAGCGTGCACATGGGCGGGGCCAGCGCCGTGGCGTCCCTGCAGACGGCGGCGATGGCCGTAGCCTTCGGCGTCGCCAACCACGTGCTGGTCCCCGTCGGCTGGAACGGGTACTCCGGGCGCCGGGCCCGCGACCTCTCCGACCTGGGTGCCAGTGGCCTGCCCGTCGGCGGCACCCTCGTCGACTACTACACCCCGTTCGGCTGCAACGCACCGCCGCAGTGGTACGCCCTCATGTGCCGGCGGCACATGGAGGAGTACGGGACGCCGCCGGAGGCCCTGGGCACGATCTCGGTGACGTTCCGCCAGCATGCCCAGCTCAACCCCAGGGCGCTGATGCACGGCCGCCCGATGACCCTGGAGGACTACTTCAGCTCGCCGTGGATCTCCAAGCCGTACCGGCTGCTCGACTGCTGCTTGGAGACCGACGGGGCTGCCGCCGTCATCGTCAGCGCCGCCGGCAGGGCCGAGCGCATGGCCGGCCGCGTCCCCGTCTACCTGTCGGCCGTCGCCGAGGGCCATCCCTACCCCGCCGACGACATCGTCAACCGGCCCGAATTCTTCAACGTCGGCCTCACCCATGCTGCCCCCAAGGCATTCGACATGGCCGGCATCGGCCCCGACGACGTCGACTTCGCCCAGATCTACGACTGCTTCACGTTCGAGGTCCTCCAGCAGCTCGAAGAGGCCGGCTTCTGTGCCAGGGGGGACGGGGGCAAGTTCGTGCTGGAGTCAGGAGTCGGCCTCGGCGGCAAGCTGCCGGTCAACACCCACGGCGGGCTGATGTCCGAAGCCCATGTCGCCGGCATGAACCACATCGTCGAGGCAGTCCGCCAGCTCCGAGGCGAGGCCGGGGCCAGGCAGGTCGACGGCGCCCGCTTCGGCGTCGTCACCGGCTGGGGCGACTTCGGCGACGGCGCCCTCGCGGTGCTCCGGCGGGGGCACTGAGGTCCGGGGATGTGGAGGTCCGGGGATGCGGTCAGCTCGCCGGCCGGAAGCGGGCGAGGGTCAGCTCGTCGTCGACATCGTCGAAGAAGACCTCGACCGGCATGCCGATCTGCAGCTCGTCCTCGCCGATGCCCTCCACGGATGAGATCACCCGGGGGCCCTCCTCCAGCTCCACCACCACCTGGGTGAACGGGACCTCGACGAAGGCAGGATGCAAGGCGCGGTAGGTGGTGGTCCAGGTGAAGACCGTGCCGCGACCTGCCGAGCGGGCCCAATCCCAGGTGTCGCTGGCGCAATGGGGGCACAGCTCGCGGGGGACGTGGCGGTAGCGGGCGCACCCGCGGCAGCGCTGGAAGCGCAGCTCGTGCCGGTGCAGCCAGCCGTAGAACTCGCCGGTAAGCCCGCTGAGGCGGGGCCTCGGCACCGCACGACCCTGCGGTCCGCGACCTTCGGCGTGCACTACAGCACCTCCGCCGTCGGGGAGCGCAGGGCGCGTGACCCGGGGTGGCCGGGTGCCGGCAGGTGGACGAGCTCTGCCTCGGGCCGGCCGCCGCCCAGCGTGAGGATGGCGACGGTTCCGGGGAAGTCGACCCGCAGGTGCGGGCTCGTCGGCGATCCGGGGTTCACCAGGAGCACGCCGTCGCGCCACTCCACGACGTCGCGGTGGCTGTCCCCGAACACCCATACGTCGGGTGCCGGGTCGAGCCCGCACTGGCGGGCCAGCTCCGGCACCGGCGGCGGGTCCGGTACCCGGCGGGCGGGCAGCACGTGGGTCATGCCCACCCGGGATCCGTTCAGGTCGAGCATCTGGACGTCGGCCAACCGGGCATCGGCGGGGAGATAGCTGTCGTTGTTGCCCCGGGCCGCGACTACCGGTGCGGTCCGCTCGAGCCAGTCCAGCACCGACAGCGTGACGAGATCGCCGGCGTGCAGGATGAGCTCGACACCGGCGAACGCCGCCTCTACCGACGAGCAGACGAGGTCGTCGAACGGCGGCATGTGGGTGTCGGAGATCACCCCGATGCGCATCGTCGGCACGGGAACGTTGCTACCACAAGCGAACTGGGCGGTCACGGAGCTGGGCGGTCACGGAATCGCGCCTTCCTCGCGCAGGCGGCCGATGCCGTCCCAGTCGTAGCCGAGGTCGAGCAGCACCTCTTCGGTGTGCTGGCCGATCTCGGGGCTGGGCCCGGCGGGTGCCCAGGCCGTGTCCGAGAAGTCGACGGGCGACGCCACCATGTCGACGTCACCGCCCTCGTTCGTGGGAACCGCCACCACGCCGCCGGCCGCCCGGACCTGCGGGTCGAGGGCCACTTCGTGGACCTCGAGCACAGGGGCCCACCAGACGTCGTTGGCATCGAGGATCGGGCCCCACTCGGCGAGCGGGCGGGTGGCGAACACCTCGTCGAGCATGGCGATCACCCCCGGACCGCGCTCGCGGCGGGCGGCGAGGCTGGCGTAGCCGGGGTCGTCAGCCAGCTCGGGCCGGCCGATGGCCCGGGCCACGTCGGGCCAATGGCGGTCACCTTGGAGACCGAGCAGGCAGAACCACTTGCCGTCGCGGTCGCGGTAGTAGCCGACGAGCGGGTTCGGCATCGCCGTGCGGTCCCGCATCTTCGGTAGCGGGACACCGCCGAGGCGCAGGGCGAGGTTCACGTCGGAGCCCACGAAGTAGATGCCGGTTCGCAGCAGGGAAGTGGTGACCAGCTGACCGCGCCCGCTGCGCTCCCGGGCCCAGAGGGCGCCCAGGATGCCGGCAAGGGTGCCGAGCCCGGTGGTGTGGTCGCCCATTCCCGGCCGTTGGTAGGGGGGGTCTCCCCCCTCGGGGGTGATCGAGGCCGCGATGCCGGCTCGGGACCAGAACGCCCCGAAATCGAACGAGGCCCGGTCGCGGTCGGCGCCCTCCACCCCGTAGCCGGTCACGAGCGAGTACACCAGGCGGGGGTTGCGCGCCATGAGCGAGGCGTGGTCGAGACCCATGCGGTCGAGGGCCGAGGCCCGCATGTTGGTGACGAACACGTCGGCGCCGTCGGCGAGCTGGCGCGCCAGCTCGCAGCCCCGCTCGGTAGCCAGGTCGAGCACGATGCTGCGCTTGCCCCGGTTGTCCAGCTCGAACAGGGGGTTGATGCCGATGTCGGCACCCATGAAGGCAAGGAACCAGCGGAACGGGTCGCCATCGGCCGACTCGATCTTCACCACGTCCGCGCCCCAGTCGGCGAGGATGCCGCTCGCTGCTGGCGCAGCGACCCACATGCCCAGCTCCACCACCTTCAGACCTGCCATCGGTCCAGCCACGGTCCCCCTTCCCACCACACCGGCTTCCCACCACACCGGCTTCCCACCACACCGGCTTCCCACCACACCGGCTCGGCCAGATCGTAACCGCACGAGCCTGCTGCTCGTCAGGCCGTAGCCGCTGCGCCACGGGACAGCCAGCGGACCACGACCTCGAGATGGCCGGGGACGATCGTCGAGGGGCGCACGCACGGCATCTGCTGGTCGGCACACGCGCATGCCGTGCCAGTTCTGGGCCTGATCGCCGCCCCCGAGGAGCTAACCATGGCCGAGCTTGCCGATCGCACCCGTGACGTACTCGCCGGCACCGACCGAGCCGGCGACGTGGCGAGCTGGTGGCTGGTGCGCGACGCCAACGATCCAGACCAGCGCCTACGAGATCTCGACGGGGACTCGATCTGGGGCGAGGTCATGTTCCCGAACCTGTTCGTGTTCATGGTCTACCGCCTGTCGAACCCGGTCCTGCAGGCCGCCGCCTGCGCCCTCTACAACGACTGGGTGTGGGACACCTTCGGCGCCAACGAGCGCTTCGTTCCGGTGGCGCCGCTGCCCGTCCTCGACGTCGACGCCGCGGTGGCCGAGCTGGAACGCTGCGCGGCGCGCGGGTTCCGCGGCGTCCTGTTGCCGGCCCATGCCGACTGGCTGCCCCACCCCTACAACGCTCCGGTCTACGAGCGGCTGTGGTCGGCGGCCGAGGCACACGGGCTGCCGGTGCACTTCCACGCCGGCACCGGTCGCGACAACCGGCCGGCCCACAACCCCGGCGGCGCGGTCATCAACTACGTCGTCACCGTGCAGGGCCCGTCCGAGACGATCGCCTATCTGAGCGGATCTGGCGTGCTGGCCCGCCACCCGGGCCTGCGGGTCGTGATGGTGGAGTGCGGCAGCGGCTGGTTGGCGTGGACCCTGCACGCCATGGACGACGCCTACCGAGAGCACGAGGTATGGGTCGACCCCAAGCTCGACGCGCTCCCGAGCGAGTACTTCTTGCGCCAGGGCTTCGTCACCTTCCAGCACGATCCGGTCGGGCTCCATAACGTCGAGCTCACCGGTGACCGCTGCTTGATGTGGGGCGCCGACTACCCGCACCCCGAGGGCACCTGGCCCGACTCGAAGCGCTACCTGACCCGCCAGCTCGGCGGCGTGGGCCGCGACACGGCTCGTCGGGTCGTCTGGGAGAACGCTGCCGGGCTATACGGCTGGCAGGCGCCGGCCATGCCGCTGCCTGCTCCCACCACCTGAACGGGACCGGGGCCGGTGCGGACAGCGTTCACCGAGCTTGCCGGCATCCGCGTGCCGGTCATGCAGGGAGGCATGTCGGGCGTTGCCGGTGCGCCACTCGTCACCGCCGTCAGCGAGGCCGGGGGCCTCGGGACCCTCGGGAGTGCCGTGTTCGCCGGCGACGAGCGTGCCCTCGCTGCGGAGATCGACGCCGTGCGCTCGGGCACTGCCCGTCCCTTCGCGGTGAACGTGCCGCTGTTCGTGCCCGACATGGCCTGGTGGCTGATCGAGCGGCTGGCCGGGCTCGGGGTCGGCATCGTCGAGACTGCGGGCCGGAGCCCCGCACCGTTCCTCGACGCCCTGCACGACGCCGGCATGTTGGTGGTGCACAAGGCGACCCGGGTGCGCGATGTCGCCTCGGGTGCCCGAGCGGGCGCCGACGCGGTCTGCCTGCTCGGGGCAGAGGCGGCCGGGCACCCCGGGCCCGACCAGGTGTCGAGTCTCGTCCAGGCGCGGCTGGCGGCCGGCGCTCTCGGCGTCCCGTGGCTGGTCGGCGGCGGCATCGCCGACGGTGCCGGGCTCGTTGCCGCCCTTGCGCTCGGAGCTGACGGGGTGCTGCTCGGCACCCGTTTCGCCGCCACCCGCGAGGCCAGCGCCCACCCGGCGGTGAAGGACCGCCTGGTGGCGGCAGCGGCGAACGACACTCTGGTGGTGCTCGGCACCGTCGGTGACCACGCCCGGGTGCTCGCCACGGACCGGGCGGTGCGCCTTTCCCGGGCCGAGGCTGCCGGGGCCGCCGCCGCCGAGCTGCACGATCTCTACGGCGACCACCTGTTCCGCGCCGTCGTGGCCGGCGGCGACCTCGAGGCCGGCGTGCTGGCCTGCGGGCAGGCCGTGGGCCTTGTCGACGACCTCCCCACCGTGGCCGAGCTGATGGACCGCATGGTGTCGGAAGCCCGAGCCGCTGCAGCCCGGGTGGCCACGTCGGTCGGCGAAGGATCTGGTGAAGGTGAGTTCCCCTGCTGTTTCGGGTAACGTGAACTACGCCGGATGAAGCCCCGGCGGGCTTTGGCCCGAACCGCCCGACGTGGGCTGATGGCCTCTACGTGACGTCGTAGCGCGTGGAGGTCAGTGTTGTCAGGTCCCAGGGTCGTAGCACCCCAAGGTGTCCAGGCTCTCGAAGACCTGGGCAAGCGCTTCCGTAAGCAGTACGGCGGGTCCTCGCGCCGGTCGTGGGCGGGGCGATCTCCGAGCCGATCGACGGCTAGGGCCGATGAGCGCCTTTCGGACCAGGGTCGTCGAGGCCAGGAGCGGGACTCCCGCCGAACCGGGTCATGTGGACCTGTTCCCTCGTGACGAAAGAGCCCGACGCCAGCTCGCGCACCACCGGCAGGAAGGCTTCGATC
>JAJYAB010000089.1 GCA_021779775.1 Actinomycetes bacterium | reverse complement strand
CAGCTCGGTCGGCCGGGTGGTGCCACGCCACAGCCCTTGCACCGGGGAGTCGAAGCGCAGCGCCTCTTCGACCGCGGAGCCGACCAGATCGGGCTCCGCCCGCAACCGCTCCAGCTGGTCCGGCTGCTGGGCCATTGCCCGCCAGAAGTTGCCGAGCAGGTTGGTCGTCGTCTCGTTGCCGGCGACGAGCAACAGCACACAGAAGGCCACGATCTCCGGCACGGTCAGCGGCTCGTCGCCATCGGGTCCCTGGGCGACGAGCAGGCTGATCAGGTCGTCACGGGGCTCCGCTGTCCGCTCGGCGATGACCTTGCCGAAGTACTTGAACATCTCCATCGCCCCGGCCGCTCCACCACTCACGTCGCCCCCGCCACCGAGAGACAGACCGTTGACCAGGGCGTCGGACCAACGCTTGAAGTCGGCTTTCCGCTCGGGGGGGATGCCGAGCATGTGGGCAATGACCATCGTGGGGAGGGGATAGCTGACGTGCGACCAGAGGTCGGCCACCCCGTCGGACCGGGCGGCCAGCATGTCGTCGACGAGCTCTTCGCAGATGGCCCGCACCCTCGGCTCGAGCTCTCGAATGGCCCTGGGGGCGAACGGCTTGTTGACCAGGCGGCGCAGGCGGGAATGGTCGGGCGGGTCGCTGGAGATGAGCACGCGCAGCCCGGCGAAGCTTTGGACCATCATGCCGGCACCCGAGTCCGTCATCGCCCGCCGCCGGTCCTCGGGCATCATGCTCGCGTCCCCGTCGATGGGCTCCGTCATCATTCCCCCGTAGCCGAGCTCGGAGGAGTAGAGGCCGGGATCGCGCAGGACAGCCAGCACGTCGTCGTAGCGGCTCACCAGCCAGATCTTGCGCGCCACCTGGTGGACCGGGTCGTTGTCGCGCAACCACTGGTAGGTGGGGTACGGATCGGTGAGAAACTCGCTGTCGAACAGGTTGACTCGCATCAGGCTCACTTCCTGGCCGGGTCGGCTCCACACGCCGAAGCGCTGCTTGTTACAGCGTAACAACAATGTATCATTGCCTGGAGACCGCGTCGCATCAGCGGCCCGCCGGCCAGGACGGCCTCTGGGGACGCGACCGGCGCACCGCCCCGGCGTCACAGGCAGCCGGCACCGTCACGGGCAGCTGACGCCCAGGGGACTGGCAGCGAGCCAGTCGCTGGCGGCCTGCTGGCCGTTGTCGAACAGCTGCTGCTGCTGGGCAGGGGTGATGCCGAAGTCGGTGGAAGCGACGCCAGTGGTGTCCACGAAGATCGTCCGGGCGACGACCCCCGGGTCGGCCAGGTGCATCTGGTCGTACCAGCTCGTCATCGTGCCCACCATGGCCTCGACGAGGCTGAGGTCACCCCGGACCTGGTGCTCGAGGGTGTTGGGCGGCTGGCGGGCCGACAGCTTGATGCCGATCGTCGGCCACCGCTCGGGAGATCGGTCGAACACGCCGACAGGGAAGTTGGACAGCATGCCCCCGTCGACGAGGACCGACGCCTGTCCATGGGCGGGCTGCAGGCGAACCGGCCGGTAGAAGAACGGGATCGACATCGAGGCCCGCACCGCGTCGGCGACGAGGCATGCCCCGGGATCGAGCCCGAAGTCGGACAGGTAGTCCCAGGGCAGACGCACGAGCTTGCCCCGTGAGACGTCGGAGGTGTTCACGACGAGCCGGTACGGCGGCAGCGGGCTGCCGGGGTCGTCGTAGGCGAGGTCGGAGAAGGTTCGCACCCCGGCGTCGGCCAGCTGGGAGCGGATCCAGTCGTGGGCATAGCCGCCCTGGTAGAGCCCCTCCTCGGCCACCACCGACAGGAGCTTGCCGACGATGGGCACGTGGTCGAGGACTGTCGGATCCCGAAAGCGCGTGTAGTCGATGCTGGCCATCAGGTCATGGAGCGCTTGGGCGGTCAGCCCGGCGGCGACGAGGGCGCCGACGATGGCGCCCGCCGAGGTGCCGGCTACACGGTTGAAGACCCAGCCTTCGTGCTCCAGCACGCTGATCGCGCCCACGAGGCCGATCCCCTTGACGCCGCCGCCTTCGAGCACGAGGTCGGCCTGCTTAGAGGTGGGAGCCGGTGTGGTTCCTGGAGCGCTCATGACCTTCTCTATCACGGGATAGCACGGGATCACGGGATAGCACGGGATCACGGGATAGCACGGGATCACGGGATAGCACGGGATCACGGGATAGCACGGGGCACCACGCAGTGTCGCGGCGCTATCGCAAATCGTGCCGGCGGTAGGACCAACAGCTACCCCGCCACGGCTACGGCCACAGATCCTCGGGCTCGCGGCCCTTGGTCTCCGGGACCATCCAGAAAAGGACGATCGCCGACAAGGCCGGCAGGAACGTCACGAGAGCTGCGCCGGCGAAACGGTTCCCCACGTCGGCCACGGCGCCGAACTCCACCAACCCGGCCACCGCTCCGAGGACGCCTGCCGCGATCCACCATCCGGCGACCGACGCTCGGACCGACGTCGGGAACAGCTCGCTCACCAGCGCGCCGACTGCCGGGGTGAACACCGCCCCGGCCAGGACGCCCAAGATGTAGCCGACGATCAGAGCGGAGCGTGATCCGCTGTACGTCAGGACCCCGAACACGGCCATGGCGGCCATCCCCACCGATGCCGTGACCCGGCGTCCGGCGTGGTCGGCCAGCCACCGACCGGCCAGCAGCCCGGCGAACCCGACCGCCCCGGCGACGACGACCATCGCCGCCGTTGCCGGACCGGAGATGCGCCGGACGTTCTGCGCGTACAAGAACACGAAGCTGGTCGCCGGGCCGGATATGAGAGACACGGCAAAAGAGAGGCCTACGACCACCGCCAGGTGCCGCCGGAACCGCTTCCCCACCGCGCCCATCACCGGCAGGGCGTGCCCGGCGGAGGTATTGGCGACGGCGAAGCGATCGGGCTCCTGCACCCACCGGGCAATGAGCGGCAACAGTGCCAATGGCACCACCGCCAGTGCGAACACTCCTCGAAACCCGATCGCCCCGGCGAGCCCGTGGATGACCGCTGTCATACCGGCGCCGAACCCGTACCCTGCGGTGACCAAGGCGACGGCCTTTGCCCTGTCTCCGGCACCGGTCTGCTCAGCCGCGGTGACCTGGGCGACTGCTGCGGTAGCGCTCAGCAGGGGGCGGCCGCAGGCGAATATGGCGACGAACCACCAGTAGCCGGGGCTCGCCGCTGCGGCCACGGTCAGGACCAGACCGATCCCGACCGTGGCGAGGAGCATGGTGCGCCGCCCCAGGCGGTCCGCCAGCCCGGCGAGCGGAAGCCCGCCGAGCGAAGCCAGGCGGATGATGGCCAGGCCGACACCGAGCGCTGTCCCGGACAGTCCGGCCTGGTCACCGAGCGTCGCCCCGTGCACGACCCTGCCGAACGTCCTCGCGACGTCGCCGAGGGCAGCCACCGCCCCGAACTGGCCAAACCCTGCGCTGAAGGCAGCGATCGCCACGCCGACGACCACGCGCTCGCTCCACCGATGGAGCCGCAGCGGCACTGCGGGGGCCTCGCTCACACCTGAGTCTGGCGCATACGGGGGGGGGGTGGCTCTCACATCGAGATACCCGGCCGCGTCCCCGCGAGACCCGCGGGGGCCCGACGGCACTCGCGAAGGCCGGTGGAGTACGCTGATCCGAAGAAGGAGAGTAGTAAGAGCTGCAGCACTCGGCGTTGCCCCAGACCCCGGTGGCGCTCTCGGACGGATCCCGAAGGGAATCTCGTGCAGACCGCCACCATCGACGGCACGTCCGTCGACTTCCGCGCACTGGCCGTGCAGATCCGCGACGCCGGCCTTCTGAACCGCCGACCGGTCTATTACACCCTAAAGATCGTCCTGACCATCGCCGCGTTCGCCGCCGGGTGGGCAGCGTTGCTGGTCGTAGGCGACGCGTGGGCGGCGGTCGGCGTCGCAGCCTTCCTGGGCGTGATGTTCACCCAGCTCGGTTTCGTCGGCCATGACACGGGGCACCTGCAGGTCTGCCGGTCCCGCCGGGCCAACGTGCTGCTCGGGCGGACAGTCGGCAACGTGTTGACCGGGCTGAGCTTCGACTGGTGGAGCGCCAAGCACAACGCGCATCACGCACATCCCAACCAGGTCGACCGCGACCCCGACATCGGTGACGGCCTCCCCTCCCCCGGTGACATCGTCGGGGAGCACCACAGCCTGTCGCGATGGCTGGCACGCTGGCAGGCCTGGCTTTTCTTCCCCCTCATGCTCCTGCGCAGCACGGGCCTGCACGTGTCCGGCATCCAGCGGCTGCTCCGGCAACGGGATCGTGCCGCTGCTCTCGAAGGCTCGCTCATCGCCCTGCACGCGGCGCTCTACCTGACGGCGGTGCTGTGGGTGCTGTCGCCACTGAAGGCGTTGGCCTTCGTCGCCGTGCAGCAGGCAGTCTTCTCGGTGTACCTGGGCCTCAGCTTCGCCCCCAACCATAAGGGCATGCCCGTCATCGAAGCTGACACGACGATGAGCTTCGCCCGCCAGCAGGTCATCACCGCCCGCAACGTCGCCGGCAGCCGGTTCACCAGCTTCATGCTCGGCGGCCTGAACTACCAGATCGAGCACCACCTCTTCCCGACGATGCCCCGACCGAACCTGGCCCGCTCCCAGCGCATCATCCGGGCGTTCTGCATCGAGAGCAACCTCGGGTACTGCGAGGACAGCCTGATCGGCTCCTACCGCCAGGCCGTCCGCTACCTGAGCGCCGCGGCGAGGGGCACCGCACTCGTGCCGAGCGGTGCCACAGGCGGCTGACCCTGCGGCAACGACGGCTGCTTCGACTCCGCAGTCAGCGGTGCGCGAGACGAACCGCCTCAGCGGCGGATCGTGGTGCCGCCCGGCCCGTCCTCCACCACCCAGCCGGCCCCCGCCAGCTGCTCGCGTATGGCGTCGGCCCGGGCGAAGTCCCGGGCGGCCCGTGCCGCGTCACGCTCCGCCACCAGCGCGGCAGTCGGCCCGTCGGGCGTGCCAGGGCCGCCCGCCTCGTCCGGGCCGCCGCCGCGCAACGCCAAACCGAGGGCACCGCACAGCTGGACGACGGTGACGGCCAGCCGGCGCGCCTCGTCCGACCGGCCACCGTCGGCCGCCACGTTGGCCCTCGTCACCAGGTCGAAGACGCCGGCCAGGGCGCCAGAGGCGTCGAGGTCGTCGTCCATACGGCTCGTGAACGCCTCGACCGACGAGGCGTCGGCACCGGCGGCCAGCGCCCCTTCGGCAGTGACCGCCTCAGGGGCCGCCCCCGGGGCGTCGAGGCGGGCCAGGGCGAAGCGGCGGGCCAGGGCGTCGAGGCGGGCCAGCCCCTTCTCGGCATCCGCCACCGTCGGCGGGGTCACCTCGATCGGCGACCGGTAGTGCGACCGCAGCACCAGCAGGCGGTAGGCGCGGGGGTCTGAGCGCTGGAGCAGGTCGGTCAGGGACGTGAAGTTGCCGAGCGACTTCGACATCTTCTCCCCTTCGACGACCACCCACCCGTTATGCGCCCAGTGCCCGGCGAAGCGGCGGCCGAGGGCGACGGCCTGAGCCCGCTCGTTCTCGTGGTGGGGGAACGCCAGGTCGGCTCCCCCGCCGTGCAGGTCGAACCCGTCGCCGAGGAGGCCGAGGGACATGGCCACGCACTCGGTGTGCCACCCGGGGCGGCCGGCGCCGAACGGCGCGTCCCACGCCGGCTCCCCCGGCTTGGCCCGCTTCCACAGGGCGAAGTCGAGCGGGGAGCGCTTCTCCTCGCCGACGTCCACGCGGGCGCCCGAGCGCAGCGAGTCGAGCGACTGGCGGGCCAGCAGCCCGTACCCGTCGACGGAGCCCACCGACAGGTAGACGCCGCCGGCCGTGACGTACGCCTTCCCGGTGGCCAGCAGCTCACCGACGAGGTCGACCATCGGGGCGACCCACTGCGTCGCTCGCGGGGCGTGGGTGGGCGCCAGCACGCCCAGGGACCTCATCACCTGCCACCAGACCGCCTCGAACTCGGCGGCCACCTGGTCGGGGGGGCGGCCCTCGGCAGCGGCCCGAGCGATGATCTTGTCGTCGATGTCGGTGATGTTGGAGACGTAGTCGACGTCGAGGCCGCCGAACAACAAGTAGCGGCGCAAGACGTCGAAGACCAGCGAGAACCGACCGTGGCCGAGGTGCGGCACGTCGTAGACCGTCGGGCCGCACACGTACATCGACACCCGCCCCGCGTCGCGCTGGCGCAGGGGCTCGACCTGCCCCGTCGCGGTGTCGTGGAGGCGGAGCACCCGGACACGGTAATCCGGCCGCGGGCAGACCCGCGGCGCCAGCGGCCACCGGGTGATGAAGGCATGCCATCATGCTCATCGAGCATCTCGGCCATGGACGCCGCCTGTCGACGAGGTGCTGTTCGAGGTCTCCCGAGAGAGGTGGGCGTGACCACCAGCGAACACGGTTCCTCCTCATGAGACCCAGAACCGGCATCGTGGCGATCGCTACGGTCACCGCTTCAACGATCGCGCTCTCTCTCCTCATCTCCTCCGGTCCGGGGAGCGGGTGCGCCCCGTCAGCACGAAATCGGCAGGGACCGTCCATGACCGCCTATGACTCGGCTACGCCGAATCCCCAGGATCTGCCGAATCCCCAGGATCTCAGTGGCGTCGACGGAGCGACGAAGATCGTCGAAGTGGTCGGATCCGGGTGGCATTCGATGGACGCGACGATGGCGCTTTGGCAACGAGATGCCGGCGGGTCGTGGTCGCTGGCGACCAGCCCCTTCCCCGTCTACGCAGGCAAGGATGGATGGGCATGGCCGTCCCAGGAGCACGAAGGCGGCCCACCGACCACCATTCCCATGACGCTCCAGTCCCCGGTCGGGTCCTACACGTTCGGCACCGGCTTCGGCTGGGCACCCGACCCCGGTTACGGAGGCCCCTGGTTGGACGTCGCCCCCAATGGCAACCCGCTCGGGAACCCGGACACCTACTGGAACGAGTCGCCCGACACCCCAGGCTACAACGGCCCGTCTGCTACCCCGACCTACCCATGGAACGAGGACCTCACCACCACTGCGCAGTATGACCAGGCGGCCCTCATCAACTACAACGCCCCTG
>JAJYAB010000088.1 GCA_021779775.1 Actinomycetes bacterium | reverse complement strand
TTGACCTGGGTAAACGCGCTGGTCAGCGGGTTATTTGGAAGAAACTTTCGGAAGGCCCAAAGAGGGGCTCAGATCGCTAGCCCGGAAGCCTCCGCTAGCTCGAGGGAGTCCTCGATGGTGACGATCCGCTCGCCTGGGGGGATGTCTGCGGCCATGGCCCGCAGCAGCGTGGTCTTGCCGACCCCGGTCCCTCCGCAGATGACACAGGACTTCTTCGCCCGCATCGCCGCACCGAGGAACGACCGCAGCGCCGCATCCAACGTGTGAAGTCCGATCAGGTCGTCGCAGGTCACCTTCAGGTAGCGATGCCGGCGCACCGAGAGCGACGGGCGAGCAGACACCGCCATCACCGCGAACAGCCGTGAGCCGTCAGGGAGCTGGAGGGAGAGCCGCGGGGTGCCGGTGTCGAATCTCCGCTCGGTGTTGCCGGCCCGGGCGCCTGAGCTGCGCAGAAGGTCGACCAGCTCGTCGTCTGAGCGGGCGATCGGCCCGACCTGCTCGGATCGGCCGTCGGCGTAACGGACGAAGACCCGGTCACAGCCATTGGCGTTGATGTTCTCGACCGAGGGGTCGTCGAGCAGGCGCTGGAGCAGGTCCATGCCGAACAGCGCGTCGAAGACCTCCCGGGCGAGCTCGTCCTCGTCGTCGGGGGCCAGCACCGCCCGCCCGCCGGCGATTGCCTCTCGGGCCAGCGCGTCGAGGGCGTCGGCGATGAGGGCCCGACCGAGAGCCTGCTCATCGTCGACACTGAAACTCGTCCCGGTGCCGGCATCGCCCTGGCGCCGCTCGGCGAGCCGGGCGAACACCTCACGGCGCAGCCGGGCCGAGAGCTGGGCGTCGCTCACCGCGCCACCGGCTCCCTGTCGCCTGCGATCCGGGCGTACGGATCGTCATCTGGGGTCCTCGGGGCGCCGAGCGCCGCGTCCGGGTCCTCGGTTCCCGGGGACGGCGCTGCTCCCTGGGACGCTGCTGCTCCGGTTGTCCGGTATGGCCCAGCAGTACCGCTGGTGGCGAGCTGGTCGACGAGGCTT
Source organism: Actinomycetes bacterium (assembly GCA_021779775.1). Lineage (GTDB taxonomy): Bacteria > Actinomycetota > Acidimicrobiia > Acidimicrobiales > UBA8190 > JAJYAB01. The sequence continues at coordinate 6,149 of JAJYAB010000088.1, read as the reverse complement.
CGCACCGCGCGACCAAATGGAGTGCGCCACAGTGACTTTGCCGGCGGGCCAGGAGCGGCGAACAAGATGGCACCATCGGGATCGAAGGGGACGTGCCCGATGACCGCCAGCCCGATCGCATCGCTGACCTCGCCGGCCGGGTAGGGACCGCTCCCGCAGAGCACCAGCCCGAGGCGGTCGGTCCATGACGGTCCGGCTTGAAGCGAAGAGGCCAGGGCGTGCAGGTCCGAAAGCTCGGGCCGGCACACCACCACCACCCGGTCGGCCCAGGGGAGCGAGGAGGCCAGTGCCCCCAGGTCCCCCACCCGTCCGCAGTCGGCGACGACGTCGACATCGAGCGCGTCCAGGTGCGCCAGCACGCCAGCGGCAACAGCGAGCGCAGCACGCGTCTGGGCACCGGTCGCCGGGCCCAAGAGGACTTGACCGCCGTGCGGAAGGGCCTGGGTGTGCTCGAGGACTACCTCGGGTCCGCCCCTTCTGCGGGCGGCAGCGGCCAGGCTCACCAAGCCGGGGTCCGATGCCAGCCCGAGCCGGGCGGCAAGGGTCCCGCCGTGAGGGTCGAGCTCGGCCAAGACGACCGGCCCCGCTGTCGCCAGGGCTGCGGTCAGCCCGAGTGCTGTCGTCGTCACCCCACAGGAGCGCAGCGAGCACAGCGCAAGGCCGCTCATTCTGCGATCCTCATCACGAGCCGGCCATCGGTCGGCCGGGGATAATCACCAGGGTCGCCTCGCCAGCGGCTTCCAGCTGGGCGACCCCAGTGGCGTCGGGCTCGGGCAGGGTCAACGAGACCACCACAGCCGCCTGCGAGCTGGCCGGCGGGGTGTTGATCGCCGACACGGTGGCCGTCACCAGCTGGCTCTGGGTCGAAGCACTTCCTGAACCTCCGACCGCGCTCTGCCCGGGTGTCGGGGTCGGGACGACTGCCACCTGGTCGCCCGTCGCCAGTGCTGGCGGGTACTGGCCGGCCTTCAAGGCGAGTGCCACGACCGCCTCACCGGCGCCCAGCCCTGACGGCGCGCCGACCTCGGCTGTACTCAACGGGGCTCCGGCCACCAGGGGCACCGCAAGCGGGCGCCCGAGCACGCTCGCCTCCGCACTCGCGGGGAGAAACGAGCCGACTGCGGTCCCTTGCAATCGGACCGCGCGCAGGTCCGAGGGGCCGAGCACGGTACCCGCATGCAGGGACTGGGTGGCGACCAGCACGGACTTGGCAGTTGTTGCCCGAGTCGAGGCCACGGCGAAGGCCAGCGCGCAGCCGACCACCAGCAGCACCCCAGCCACCACCCAGGGGACATGGACCCGCCGGGGCATCGAGGCCACTGACGACGCTGCTCGCGGGCGAGGCGCCATGCCATTGGCGGAGACTGTCGGCCGAGTGGTGGTCTGGGTCATGGTCGCTCAGCTCCCTTGCGCCGGTGGGACATCGATCGCCTCTCCTTCGGCCACCCGGAAGGCGGCGTGTGCCGTGGTCACCAGGGCGGGCAGGGTGCCGGTCTGACCGCCTCCGGTCCAGGTGACGGTCCAGGCGACCGTGGCTGCGACCGGGAATGCGCCACCGGGCTCCGACGCGCTCGACGTCGTGTACGTATGCCCGCACGTCGGCGACGAGGCGGCGGGATTACCACCAGCGGCATACGGAGTGCCGGGTCCGTCACAGACCAGGGTGGTGCCGTCCCCGAAGCTCCACGTCACCGACGTGGGTGTGGCGGTGGCGGTGGCCGACTCGCCGGGAACCGTGGCAGTGGCCGAGAGCGGATGCCACAGGGCCGCGGGCACCCAGACCCAGGTAGGGAGGTCCACCAGCTGGTCACTCGTGGTCGAGGGGGACGCCTCGATCGACGTGGCGGAAAGGGCGAGCTGGCTCTCGGCCTGTTGGGCCAGCACCCCGGGAGCAGGGGGTGAAGCCACCGGCGCTGGGGCGGTGCCGGCAGCCAGCCACACGATGCCGCCCCCGGTGCCCTGGGTCATGCCCATACAGGTCACGAGATAGAACGCGCCGGGCTGGCCCGGGTGCTGATCGGCGGTGTCCCATGCCGGGGGGACGAAGCTCGGGTCGGCCTGGTAGTAGCAGCCGTCCGAGCCGAGCCATCCGAAGACCGGATCGGTGCACGGCACCAGCTGACCCGCCGCGTCAGGACCCATGCATTGACCGCTGCCCTGCGACGTGCCCACCGGCTGCACCGGTGCTGGGCCTGCCGGACTGACCGGGGACTGTCCGGGATCCTGTGCGGAGACGGTGCAACCCGGGACCGACGCCGACGGCGCGCACTGGATGCTTACCGTGCCTCCGCCGGCGAAGGCCGGTGATGCCGTGAAGAGCAGGAACCCGGCCGCACTCGCCAGGGCCAGAAGGCCGGCGAGCGCTCGCCCGTTCAGCAGGTGCCGGCGGCACCCACCTGCAGCTCGGTAACCTTCCAGACCCCGGCAGTGTCCGTGACCGTGGCGGTGGTGTGATGGCGTCCACCCGGCACGTTGTTCTGCAGTCCACCCGAGACCTTGTAGTTCAACCAGTTCGTATCGTTGAAGCAGTCGACGATGTCCACCTGGGTCGGGTTCGTCGGCGGGGACACCGAAACGACTTGGGGGTCCATGGTGGGTCGACCTCGAGTCACGATCCCCTCCTGGCGGTTGACCGCCAGACCATGGACTAGCAGTGCCAGTGCGTTGCCGGACGCGTGACCGGCCAAGATCGGAGCCTGGTAGTCGGCGGTCCGTGCTGCGACCACCATGTCGGCCCACATCGCCCGGTAGGCGGTGAGGGCGGCCGAGGCTGCCTGTTGCGACGGACTCGGTCCCGCCGTCGAGGACGTCGTGGTGGTCGGATGGTGCGATGCCGCGGGCGGCGTCCCCGAGCCACATCCAGCGAGCAGCAGGCCGATTGCGACCATGGCTCCCATCCACCGAGTCGGACGGCGCACCATCGGGGTCCCTACGGCGCCGCGACATCCCGAGCTCCGGGCACTCCTGCAACCCTCCGGTCCGCTGACGGCACCTTCGAGCTCAGGCTCAAGGGGATCGCTGACGATATCAACACCTCCAGCGTCTGCCATCCCACCAGATTTGTCAGCGATCAAGGTCACTGCAAGTGGTGACGCAGGTGGGCACGGCCTGTGACCTGAGTTACAGATGCCTGTGACCAAAGTCACACGCCAGGGCGCGCCGATCCTGGACGGTGTAGTCGATGACGGCACCGGCGTTCAGGCGCCGGGCCAACCCTCGGCGCGCAAGCGCTCGGGGTCGGTGATGACCAGCCCGTCGCATGAGCTCACGACCAGCCCGTCGGTGCGTAGGCCCCCAAGGGCTCGGGCGACTACCTCTCGAACCGATCCGACGGCGTCGGCGACCTGTTGCTGGGTGACCGGGGCGACGAGCAGAGCGCCTTGCTGGTGCTCGGCGGCGAGATCGAGCAGGTGGCGGGCGATGCGCTGGCGGACGGTGGAGAACGCCGTGCCACGGAGCTCGGCCACCACGCCGTAGAGGGCAGCCGAGGCATACCGGGCGACCGCCAACGCCAGCTCGGGCTCGACTCGCAGTGCCTCGTCGAAGACGTTGGCCCGGAAACGCAGCAGACGCGCGTCGGTGAGGGACTGGACGCTGACCGGCGCCGCCTCGCCGGTGATCTGCTCGACCACGCCGAACAACCCACCGGCTCGGACGTAGGCGACAGTGATCTGGCGACCCTCACCCGACGTGACAAACACACGTACGAGGCCAGAGACGACGAGCCCAGGAGCAGGCCGGTCCCCGGCGTAGTAGAGGATCCGGCCAGCGGGAGCCTCGGAGCGAAGTGCGTCAGCACAGAGACGGTCGATGGAGGCGACAGACAGGACGGCGAGGTGGGAGGAACCGAGGGCGGGCTCGACCAGGCGGTCGAAAGCTTCAAGCGATCCTGCCATCGGGCCACTTCGGCGCCGTGGCATCAGGCGGCCTGGCCATGGTGGGCACGTTCTCCTCTCCCCGCGATCGTAAGCCCGGGAGGTGCTTCGAGAACAGGGGGAACTTCGCCGATGCCGATCCGCACTGGTCCAGCCAGCCGGAGGAAGGGCCTCCTCACGACACAGCGGCTGCCCGGCACCGTGCTGGCCAATCGCTGGGGCGGCCATGATGAGGGGATGGTTCTCGAACATGCGGTGCTCGATGTCATCCCGGGGAAGGAGCGCTCATTCGAGGAGGCGTTCGAAGAAGCGAGGGGCATCATCTCGGCCAGCTCCGGATTTGTCTCGCTCCGCCTGGAGCGCTGCATCGAGCGACCGTGCCGCTACCTCCTGCTGGTGGGATGGGAACGGCTCCAGGACCACACTGAGGGCTTCCGAGGTTCGCCTGCCTACGACGAGTGGAAGCGGCTTCTCCACCACTTCTACGAGCCCTTCCCGACGGTCGAGCACTTCGAGACGGTGTCCGAGACGGGCCGATGAGATACCTACCTCGCCGTTTCGACCCGCACGTGACCATGGACCAGGCAGCCGGAGCTCGAGCGAGAGGGACGGATTCAGCCGCTGTCTCGGAGATGCTCGCAGGTGGGTCGGTGCTCCCCGAGCTCGACGTGGAACGTGTCCGACGGTGGGCGGAACACCCGGTGCCACCGACCGTCCGCGATCAGGTGCGTCTCGACGTCGACGTCGATGCCCGATCCGGTCAGGTGCAAACGGTGCTCGACGAGGTCGACTCCGATCCAGCCTGCATCTTCTTGGGCTGAGATCGTGACCGACGACACGAACCACCAACCGGCCGTGCTCACGGTGTTCCGCTCGCGCCTTCGCCCGGGCGCCGAAAAGCGCTACCGCACGATGGCAGACGAGATGGAGGCACGAGCACGGGCGATACCCGGGTTCGTCTACTTCAAGACCTTCGTCGCCGAGGACAGCGAGCGAGTGTCGATCATCGTGTTCGACTCGTGGTCGAACCATCGGGCGTGGCGAGACGATACCGAGCACCGTCACGCTCAAGCCATGGGCCGGGCGGAGTTCTACGACGAGTACGACATCACCGTGTGCGAAGTGGCGCAGCGGCGAATGTTCCCGTCCTGAGGATGCCGATTCGTGATCGCCCGTTGCTGTGACGACCTTCGGAGATACAGCCTGGTGACAGACTCAATCCGTGAACGACGGGCGCCGATGGCCACCTGAGGAGCTGACCTGTTGGGCCGATTGGGCGGGGCCGGTTGACCGCTGCGCCGTCGTCCCGGAAGGCCGCGATCTTGTGGAGTGGTCCGTCGGCGTGGTCGCCGACTTCTACGGCGACGAGTGGTTTGCCAAGAACGCCAGGCGGCGATCGCTTCCCGTCATGTCGTCGCTCTACGACTGGCCGTTGTCGAGCCCCATTGCTCTCGTCCGCCATATCGAACGGGCGGCGCGGATTGCCTTGTTGCCCGAGCCTGTCCGCGAGGGGCTCACCGAGGGCTCGAACGGGATCCGTCGGTCAACGAACCGGAACGACTTCGATCATCTCGATGTCGTCCTGGAAGTGACTGGTATGGCGCTCAGGGATGACTGGTTCGTTGAAAGCGAGGTGGCAACAGGCGATGGCCGCCTTCCCGACCTGCGCCTGTCCAAAGGCACCGTCTCCCACGTTGTCGAGGTGACAACCCAGGGAATGGACCGAGAGTCGAGGGCGCTCGACCGCCAGGGCGAAGCGGTGTTCGCTGACCAGTCAGCCGTGGAGCACCGGTACCAGGTGCAATGCGTCACCCGCGAGACCTGCCTACTCACTGAAGAACAGCTGCAGCAGTTCATGACGGCCATGGAGGAGACGGCACGCATGGTTGCCGATCATGGAGGGAGTCGCAACGCAGATCTCGGTTTCGCCTCGGTGGTCGTCTACCCCGATGGTGAACGCACTGAGAACGTGGTCAACGAGGGCCCCATGATCCCGAGAGATCTCTGGCCTCGATTCGCGCAACGCCTGCACGAGAAGGCACGGGCAACTTCATCCGCGGGATCGAGCTGGATCCGGGTGGACGAGAGCGGTGGGCTCTTGATGCTCACGCCAGCAGTGCACTGGTCGATCGAACAGCAGCTGAGCGCGCTTCAGGGCAACGTGGTCGTTGAACTTCAGCCTCTCGCGATCCTGCTCGAGGTTGCCCCCGAACATGTCCGTGTCCGTGCGCTCGGCACGGCCCTCCGGCGCCGGGCCCTTGTAGGTTTCCGACG